>JAITHY010000190.1 GCA_031279715.1 Verrucomicrobiales bacterium
ATTTTCGGGTTTGTGCAATTCGGCGCGAATCTGCCGTTTGGTTGGCTCACGGTCAGCGGCGGATTTTTTTCGGCGGGCGGGTTTTGTGCGGACGGGTTTCATGTTGCCAACAGTGTAGCGGCGGGCGTATGATTTGTCGCCAATGAAAGGGCGCAGGTTGTTTTACAGCGGGCATGTGCAAGGGGTCGGGTTTCGGTATGCGGTGAGGCAAATCGCGGCGGGGTACGACGTGACTGGCAGCGTGCGGAATTTGCCGGATGGTCGCGTGGAGTTGTTCATCCAGGGCGCGGCGGACGAGTTGTCGGCGATGGAGCGGGAAATCGCTGACAGTCACTTGAACGGGTTTGTCAAGTCGGTGGAAAGCGCGGACGTGGCGGTTGATTTGGCGTTGAGAGGATTTAACATTGAGCGATGAGTGATGACGGTCAGCGGGAGTTCGCGGTGAGCGCGGCGGGGTTGACGAAGACGTTCACGCTGGAATGGACGCGGAAACGGCTGCTGGCGCTGGACGGGCTGGAGTTGCGGGTGCGGCGCGGGGAGGTGTTCGGATTATTGGGGCCGAACGGGTCGGGAAAAAGCACGACGATGAAGATGCTTCTCGGATTGATCAAGCCGTCGGCGGGCACGGTCAGCGTGTTCGGCGCGGCGGCGGGGTCGCTGGCGGCGCGGCGGCGGCTTGGTTTTTTGCCTGAGAATCCGTACTTCCCCGGATTTTTATCGGGACGCGAAGTGTTGAATTATTACGGAAAATTGGTGAATTTACACGGTCAGCGGTTGCGCGCGCGGGTGGATGAGCTGTTGGAATTGGTGTCGCTGACGGCGGCGGCGGATCGGGCGTTGAAGACTTATTCCAAGGGGATGTTGCAGCGCATCGGGCTGGCGCAGGCGTTGTTGCATGATCCGGATTTGCTGTTGCTGGACGAGCCGACGGCGGGGGTTGATCCGGTTGGGTCGCGGCAGATGCGGGATTTGATTCTGGCGTTGCGGGCGCGGGGGAAGACGGTGATTTTTTCGTCGCACTTGCTGGAACAGGTGCAGGAGGTCGCTGACCGTGTGCTTATTTTGCATCGCGGGAAAAAGGTGCGCGAGGGGACGCTGGAAGAATTGCTGTCAGTGCGGGGACAAAGCCAGCTCACGGTCAGCGGGCTGACGCCGGAGTTGCAAACGCGACTGTCAGCGTGGCTGCGGGGCGAGGGCGCGGAGTTGCTGGCGGCGGCGCCTCCGCAACAAAAATTGGAGGATTATTTCATCAAGGCGGTGGGGCAATAGTATGGGCAACAGCTTGCGGCATATCCGCGTCATCGCGGCGAACACGTTTACCGAGGCCATCCGGCAGAAGGTGCTGTACGTGCTGGTGGTGTTTTGTTTGCTGATGTTGGGCGGGTCGAGTTTCATTTCGCAGATGGATTTCAAGGGGGACGATTTCAAGTTCATGAAAGATCTTGCCTACGCGGGGATTAGTCTTGTCGGGCTGCTGGTGGCCCTGCTGGGGGCGGCGTTGCTGATTCCGGCGGAGGTGGAGAAACGGACGATTTACACGCTGCTGAGCAAGCCGGTGCGGAAGTTTGAATTTATCGCGGGGAAATATCTGGGCTTGGTGGCGCTGCTGACGCTGTTCGTGACGCTGATGGCGGGGATTTTTTTCATCGCGTTGTGGGGGCATGAGAACGCGCTGACGGCGCGGGAGCTGGCGGCGGGCGGCGGACGTTTGACCGAGGTGCAAACGCAGTTGGTCGGCGAGTACCGGGCGAGCGCATATGACCCGGCAATGATTCAGGCGCTGGCGCTGATATGGGCGAAGCTGTGCCTGGTCACGGTGATTTGCGTGCTCTTCTCAACGGTGGCGTCCTCGACGGTGTTCATCGTCAGTTGCACGCTGTTCGTGTATTTAATCGGGCATTTGCAGATGATTGCGCGGGAATATTTTCTGGGCGGCGAGGTCGCGCAGTGGTGGTGGAAAATTTTTCTGGCGGCGGTGGCGCTCCTCATTCCCGATTTTCAAACGTTCAACTTGAGTGACGAAATCATCGCGGGGAACACGGTGCGGTGGGTGGACACCGCGCCTATTCTCGCGTATGCGGGCGTTTACGCGCTGGTGACGCTGACGGTGTCCGCGCTGGTTTTCGAGGGGCGCGAATTATGAAATTCACGCTGTTGGCGCTGGCATTGCTGGGCGCGTGGGGCGCGGGAAAAATAGCGTGGGAAAACCGCTTGCTCGCGGAACGCAACGTTATCACGGTTGGCGACGCTCCGCCGATGAACTACCAGTTGCGCGACAGCCTGGGACAGGGGCTGACGATGGCGGCGCTGGGCGGATTCCGCGGCCTGGCCGCTGATTATCTGTGGCTGTCGCTGGTGACGGCGTGGGAAACCCAGGAATGGGAGCGGGTGCAAACGCTGGCGGAGTTGTGCGTTTTGTTGCAGCCGCGGGTGGCCTATTATTGGGAGTACGGGGCGTGGAATTTGGCGTGGAACGCCAGCATCAGCGCCGGCAGCCAGCTTCGTCCGGGGCGCGAGAGCCGGGCCAACCATGATGCGATGCGGTGGATTGACGCCGGACGGGGCCTGTTGGAGCGGGGGGTTAAAATTATTCCGGAAAAACCGGTGTTATATCAAAAATTGGGTGACTTATATTGGGACCGCTTGAAAGATTATGGCAAGGCGGCGGAGTGGTACCGCGAGGCGTTGCGGCATCCCAATTATCCGAAATATTTGGAAAGATCGGTCGGGTTTGCCCTGGAGAAGGCGGGGAAAAAGCGGGAGGCGCGTGAATATTGGCGCGGGCTGTGGGACAGCGTCAGCGAGCATCCGGAACAAAGCCAGCGGCGGTGGGACGTGGTCGCCGACCATCTCGAAAAACTGGAGGCGGAGTTGAGCGGGAGGTCCGCCGCTGACAAGGAAGTTGACCATTAGCGGCGATTTGTTAGCTTGAGTGTGATGAAAAAAATCCTGTTCTTCGCCGGGGCGCTCGTTTTCACGGTCGCCGTTAATGCCCAAGAATGGAAAATTTATCCGATGCCGGAGGAGTTTCCGGCCAACAGCGCGGCGCGCGCCTTTCCGAAAGATTTGAATTGGATGAAGCGTGTGAAAACCACCAATGAAAAAGCGCTGGCACGGGGGGACGCGGTCCAATTGGTTTTTGACGGCGACTCCATCACGGACGGCTGGCAGGGGAATGGCAGGAATGTTTGGGCGAAACATTACGCGCAATACGGCGCGGTGGATTTCGGCATCAGCGGCGACCGCACGGAGCATGTCTTGTGGCGGCTGTCGCAGGGTCAGGCGAAGGGGTTGAACCCCAAACTCATCGCGCTGATGATTGGCACCAACAATCTGGGAGGCAACAGCGCGGAACAAATCGCCGACGGAGTGAGGGACATTGTGACGGAGTACCGCAAAATTTGCCCGGGCGCGGTGATTTTGCTGCAAGCTGTTTTTCCTCGCGACCACAAACCCGACACCGCGAACCGCAAGAAAATCAAGCAGTTGAACGAACTCATCGGCAGGCTCGCTGACGATGACAAGATTGTTTTTTTCGATTTTGGTGATAAATTTTTAGAGGCTGACGGCGTGCTAAGTCCCGAAGTCATGCCGGATTTTCTGCATCCAAACGAAAAAGGGTATCAAATATGGGCGGATGCGATTCAACCGTACATTGACAAATATTTAAAATAATCGCCTCACTGTCAGCGTGAAAATTCTCGTGGTCAAACCAACGGCGCTGGGCGATGTCGCCCAGGCGCTGGGCGTGGCGCCCGTCCTGCGGCGCGGCGCCGGGCGGCTGGCGTGGCTGGTGGACGAGGATTACGCGCCGCTGGTGAAGGCGTGTCCCGCCGTGGATGAAATCATCACGTTCCCGCGCCGGCGTCTGGGAAAATCACCGTCAGCGTGGTGGCGCTGGCTGCGTTCATTGCGGCGGCACGGATTTGACGTGGCGCTGGATTTGCAAGGGCTGGCGCGCAGCGCGCTGATGATGAGGGCGGTGCGCGCGGACTGGCGCGTGGGCTTGCGCTCGGCGCGGGAGGGGGCGCGGCTGGCGTATAATGTGGCGGTGGATGACTGTCAGCGGCGGGCGGCGGACCGTTATCTTGCGGCGGCGCTGTTGGTGGCCGGCGACGCTGACGGTGAGTTGCCGGACGCTCCGCCGCTGGCTGTGCCGTCCGGGGATTTGCCCGGATCACTGTCAGCGGGCCGTTACACGGTGTTGCATCCTTACAGCAAATGGAACACCAAGCTGTGGCCGTGGCGTCATTACGCGGAGCTGGCGCGATGCCTGCCCGGTGAACAATTCGTCCTCATCGGCAGCGGCGCGTTTTTTCCAATGGACGAGCCGAATGTCCTGGACTTGCGGAACCGGACGGGTCTGGCGGAGTTGCTGGTATTATTAGGCAACGCGCGCGCGGTCATCAGCACGGATTCCGGGCCGCTGCACGTGGCGGCGGCGTTTGACCGTCCGCTGGTGGCGTTATTTGGCGCGACTGATCCGTCGAAGACCGCGCCGCGGGCCACCCGTGTCAGGACGCTGACGGTGAACTTGCCTTGCCGCCCGTGCGGACGCCGCGTGTGTGAGCAGCCGCTGACAATGGAATGTTTGCGACTCATCACACCGCAAGCTGTCGCCACCGCCTGGAAGGAAATTATTACCGAAATGTAACATGCTTATAATTTGCTGATTATCAGTGAGTTATAAAGATTGTCGGTTGGCATGCCACATGCTGCTCTTGCAATTATTGAAAAAACTACTATTATCAACCGCGTTTTTTAGTAAACAGCAACAAAACGAAAGGTCAGAGATATGAAGACACGTTCACGTAAAAACAGAAAATGGTCGGGCGACATGGTGCTCGACGAAATCCGGCAATGGCATCAACGCGGCGAGCCGCTCTATTCCCACCATGTCCGCAAAAACTTTCAGGAACTGCTCGCCGCTGGCATCCGTTACTACGGCAGCTGGCAGTTGGCGGTGGAAAAAGCAGGCATTCAGTATCAGGAAGTGCGCAAATACCAGCACTGGACCAAGGACCTCATTGTGTCGCAAATTCAGAGCCTGTTCCAACAAGGCGCCGATCTCTCGTTTCGCGCGATGATGCTCAGCACCTACAACAGCATGGTGTACGCCGCCATCCGCCCGAAACACTTCGGCTCATGGAAAGCGGCGCTGACCGCGGCGGGCCTGGCCCCCGAGGAAATTTACCGCTACCGCTCATGGGACGAAGCCACCATCCTCAACGAAATCCGCCGTTTGAGCGCGCAAGGCAGCGACCTCAGTTCCAAGACCATGGACGAAACGTCCAACCCGCTCATCGCCACCGCCCGCCGACGCTTCGGCAACTGGGGCGCCGCGGTGGAAAAAGCCGGCATTGATTACTCCCGCATCCGCCGCCGCCGCCGCTGGACCAGCGCGGAAATTGTTGACGGCATCCGCGAGCTGCGGGCCAAAGGCGTCCGCCTGCAAAGCGGTGTGGTGCGCAAGGAAGCGCCCGCCTTGTTCGCCGCCGCGTGCAAGCCCCGCTTCTTCGGCTCATGGTCGCATGCGCTGACCGTCGCCACCGGCCACAAAAAAGGGTGCGCGCCGCTGACCGTCTGATTGAGACAGGCTCCTTGAACATCAGGCGGGGATGAACACGTCCCCGCCTGATGATTTTAGGCATTGTCAGCGCGACCCATTTGCGATACATTGCGCGCGTGAAAATCATCCTCACCCTCTGCGCCGCGATCAGCCTCCTCACCGCTGCCCGCGCGCAGGAGCAACTCCACGTCCAATTCTCCCAAAAACGCAGCCTCTACCTCCAATACGAACCCATTGACCTCACCGTGGTGCTCACCAACACCACCGACGCCCCCATCACCCTCGCCACCAGCGCCGAGGGCAAACCCTGGCTCAGCTTCCTCATCTTCGTCCGCGACACCAACAGCATCATCAGCCCCATCAGCCCCATCAGCCTTGACCCCGTCACCATCCCCCCGGGCGCCACCCGCCCTGTCACCGTCAACATCCTGCCCCACTACAGCATCCGTGACACCGGCGGCTACACCCCCCAAGCCGTCATCAGCATTCCCGGCCTCCCTCCCATCATGACTGGCAAACTCTATTTCACCATCGGCAAAGGGGAGACCCTTTGGAAAAAAAATATCTACC
>JAITHY010000003.1 GCA_031279715.1 Verrucomicrobiales bacterium
GGCGAAGGTCGGGTCAAGCCACCACGCGAGACCGGCGCCGGCGGCGATGGAGACGAGGTTGAACGCCATGGACGCTGACGCCGGCAGGCCGAAACTGCCGAGGCTGTTGAGCAGGCCCATGTACAGCGCGGCGAGGGCGACGAAGAGGATGAACGGGAACATGATTTGCGTCAGCGTGACGGTCAGCGGCAGCTTGCCGGAGGTGGCGGCAAAATCGGGCGCGATGAGGTGGACGAGTTGGTCGCTGAACAAAATTCCCAGCAAACAAATGACGCTGAGGATGACCACCAGCGCGTTGAAGACGAGGTTGGCGAGGCGGAAGGCGGCGTCTCTGCCCTCAATGGTGAGGACTTTGGAAAATGTCGGGACAAACGCGCTGGAGAGCGCGCCCTCAGCGAAGAGGTCGCGCAGCATGTTGGGGATGCGGAAGGCGACCTTCAGCGCGTCAAGCTCGCGGCCGGCGCCGAAGAGGGCGCTCAGGATTTGCTCGCGCACCAGGCCCAGAATCCGCGATCCGAGGACGGCCCCCATGATTTTGGTGGCGGATTTGGCGGTGCTGGACTGTTCAGGCATGGCGGAAAATTAAACCACGAATGAACACGGATTAACACTGATTTTCACGGATTAAAATTCAAGAATGGGCGTGTTCATTCATGTGGTTGAACAAAGGCCTCAAGGCGGGAGAAGACGGACGCTGATGGTCACGAGAAAAGAACAGGGGGGGGCATTATTTCAGTTTTTTCTCGCAGGCGGCGGTGACTTGTTCGACGCTGACAGTGGTCATGCAGCGGAGGTCAAGGGGGCAGTCGCGAAGGAAACAGGGGCCGCATGGGACGTGCTCGCGGATGACGCTGACGGTGTCGCCGAGGGGGGCGGTGAGGCGCGGTTCGGTGGAGCCAAAGATGGCGACGGCGGGTGTGCCGAACATGGCGGCGGCGTGCATGGCGCCGCTGTCGTTGCAGAGGACGAGGCGGGCGTTGGCGACGAGGGCAAGGAACTTGGCCAGCGTGGTTTTGCCAGTTTGGTCGATAACGGGTTTGCTGGATTGGGTCGCCAGGCGTGCGGCGGTGGCGGCGTCGCCGGCGGTGCCGAGGATGAGGACGTCGAGGTCACGGTCAGCGCGGAGACGGTTGATGACGGCGGCGTAGCGCTCGGTGGGCCAGCGTTTGGCGGCGCCGTATTCGGCGCCGGGGCAGAGGGCGATGTAGGGTTTGGCGACGGGCGCGGCGGGTTTGGCGATGGGTTTGAAATGGCCGCTGACGGTGAGGTTGAGGTGTTGGAGGAGGGCGAGGTTTTGGCGGGCTTGGTGGATGTACCCTTTGGTTTGAGCGGGGCGCGGACAGCTTTTGGTGAGGAGCCAGCGGCGATGATGTCCGTGGAAGCCGTAGCGTTGCGGGATGCGGGCGGCGAAAATTTCGAGGGCGGTGGTGAGGGAGTTGGGGAAGAGAATGGCGGCGGTGAATTTTTTGGAACGGAGGAGTTTGGCGGTGGCGAGTGGTTTGGGTTGGACGCTGATGATGTCGCCGATTTCGGGGATGAGCCGCCAGAAGTCGCGGAGTTTTTCCGGGCAGAGGATGGCGGGGTGGAGGCCGCTGACGGTGAGTTGTTGGACGGCGGGCAGGGTCATGACTGCGTCGCCGAGCCAGTTGGGGCTGCGGAGGAGTAAATGTTCCATTGATGATTTGAAAAACAGCTTACGCGGAAGAAATCTCCACGCAAGTTGTATTCAGCAAACAGTCAATTCATCTGGCGACCCCGAACTCGGCGCGGCGGTTGGCCGCCCAGGCGCCTTCGTTTTCGCCGTGCCGGGCGGGATGTTCCTTGCCGTAGGAGATGGTGGTCAGGACGGCGGCGTCGGCGCCGAGGCCGAGCAGGTAATCGCGCGTGGCAAGGGCGCGGCGTTCGCCGAGGGCGACGTTATATTGCACGGTGCCGCGACTGTCCGTGTGGCCGGCGATGACGAGTTTCACGCCGGGATTTGCCGCGAGCCACTTGGCGATGAATTCGAGTTTCGGGCGCTCACTGACCCTGACGGTGAAGCTGTCGAAGTCGAAGTGGACGACGTGCGCGGCGAGGGTGCCATAGTCAGCGTCGTCGGGGTTGAGGCCGGGGATGCGTTCGTGCTGGGCGAAGCCGCCGTCGGGCAGCGCCTCGGTTTCGTAGCCGGTGACGCCGCCGTTGCCGTCGATTTTTTTGTGGTCGGTGGAGCAGGCGGTCAGGCTGATGGTCAGCGCCGCCGCGAACAGGCAGATGTGTTTTTTCATAATTTTTTCCTGGTTGGTTGTTATCTTGAAACGTTAGGCTCGGAACAATTTGCCAAACCGTTGTCGATTTGTACAGATTTTTTTGTCTTGCTGTCGATGAGGTAAAGTTTGCCGCCGCGTGAAAAGACCAGATGGCGAGAGTCCCGGCACCAGGCGGGTGTTTCGTTAATGCCGCTGATGGTGAGAACGTTTTGCCGCCCTGTGGCGATGTCGCTGACGGCGATTTGGTTGGAGCCGGCGGTGCGGACGGAGTAGGCGAGGAGCCTGCCGTCGGGCGACCATGCGGGTTCGGTGGTGTAGCTGGAGTTGGTGTTGAAGCGTTGCGCGACGCCGCCGGCGGCGGGGAGAAGGTAGATTTGCGGGGAGCCGCGGTCATCGGAAATGTAGGCGATGCGCGAGCCGTCGGGCGACCATGCCGGCGTCGCCTCAGTGCCGATGGTGCGGGTCAGACGCAGCGGCGAGCCTCCCGTGGCGGCGATGGTGTACAGCTCGGTGTTGCCATCCTTGGACAGCGTCAGCGCGATGCGCGTGCCGTCGGGCGAGAACGCGCCGCCGGAGTTCAGGCCGGGATAAAACGCCACACGGGTGCGGTTATTGGCGGCGAGGTCAATCACCCATGTGTCGGGGTAGCCGCTTTTCCACGAGGTGAGGACGATTTTGTTGCCGGTGCGGTCGAATTTACCGCCGAGGTTCAGCGAGTGGTCATTGGTCAGCGGGCGCACCACGCCGCCATCGATGTCCATGAGGTAAAGATCCTTGATTTCCCTCGGTTGCGCGGTTTTTTGGACGACGAAAACAATCTTGCTGGTGGCGATGCCGGGACTGCCGGTGACCGCCTCGACAATCGCGTCAGTGAATTGGTGTGTTGCGGCGCGCCAATCGCCGGTGAATGTCCTGGAAAATAGTTGCCCGCCCGCCGTGCTCAACGTGCCGGAGAGTCCGCCGGCGGTCAGCGTGCCTTTTGCGATGAATTGCGCCACATCCGCCCCGCTGACGTTGAACGCGCCGTGCATTTTGAAATCGTTTTGAATAACCGCGGTTGCCTTTACCCCTTCCGCGCCGCTGATGGTGACGTTGATGTTATACTGGCCAGAACCCTCGACGACGATTTGCGCGGCGACAAAACGGGTGAACGGCAGCGCGCTGATGATGAGCAGGCCCAATCCCTGGCGAAACAAGTCCATAAGCGTTTGACAATGCCGTCTTCTGGAAAAAAGGCGAGTAAATAAAACTCGAAAACCGCCCTGGAAAAACACAAACAAAACCCGTCTTTCCGGCGCCTGGCGGCGATTGCCAAACCAGGCGGCGGGGTCCCTGTCAGCCAATGTTATTTTGTCCGCGGTTCGGCGAGCCGGGAGCGTATCGCCTCCAATTCCTTGCTGGCGATCAACTCGCAAGGCATGCGAAGTTCGCTATTTTGTTGCGCATAATGGCACAAGGCTTTTAACAGGCCCTGCATCATGACGCCGGGGGGGCGTCTGGGTGATTTTGCCCAAGCGTTCAAGATGGTTCCGCCGACAGGAATGACCAGTCGAGCGGCGTGGTGACAATTTTGCCGGACTGGGAAACGAGCACGGCGTTTTTTTTATCGTCAGCGGGGCGGATGGTTTTGACGATGTCGAAGTTGCCGGGGATTTCCGCGAGCGCCATGATGTAGTTCACCGTCAGCGGCCGCTTGGGGTTCAGGCGATGGCAGGTGGGGATGCCGACTTCATTGAGCGGGTTGTGTTTGGCGGAGGCGGCGAGGCCGCGGTCAAAGTAGGAGCATACTTCCTCCATGCCGATGACGTGGCGGTGGCGGCTGTTCCACGGGGCGTAGTGGCGCCCGCCGTTGGACATCCAGAACAGCGTGGATGGGAGAATTCGCGGATTTTTGAGGGCGAACCAGACGTAGCGTTCGCCGGGCACTGTCAGCGCCGTCCAGGCGTAGGGCAGGAAGGTTTCGGCGGCGATGAGCACCAGGTCTTCGTAACCCTCGCGGTCGGGATAAATGGTGAGGTCGGCAAATTTGTCATCCACGCGGGCGACGCGGTGGAGGGAGGAAAATTTCGCGCCGGGTTTGAGGATGGAATAGCCGCCGTCAGCGGGGCGCTCGAAGTCGCCGGGGAAGACCTGGCCGTAACGGAACCGGCTGGCGCTGACCCGGCCGGCGCGCGCGGCGGGGAGTTTCAAAATCGCGTGGTGTCCGAAAGACATTCTCCCGCTCATGCCGCTGACGATGTGCTGTGAATACACCGCCGTGTGGCCGGGGATGAGGCGGATGATTTTGTCCACGCGCCCCTGGCGGACGCTGGTGTTCATGAGGCAATGCGCGGAGGCGCCGTCAGCGGATTGAAGTTGCCACGCGTCGTTGGCCGTTTGCCCGTGCGGAGGGTGTTGTTCGCCCCGGTACGGTTGCTCGTTGCCACCGAAGGGGAGGCAGAAGAAATCGCCGCGCAAAGTTTTCAAGATTGGCGGAGTGTCAGCGGCAAGTTTTTCTTCCGCCCACGGCGCGAGGTCGTAGGGTGCAATCCAACGGTTGCCCAGGCGGAAGCGCACGGGACCGAGATGCCCGGCCTGCCGGGTTAGCGCGGCCTCAACGTCAGCGGTGCGGAGCAGCCAGCTGTTTTGTCCTGAAATCTTGCGTGTTGCCATGGTGAGTGGCAGCTTACGGCGTCGGCACGTAATTGTCACAATAAAAGTGGATTCTCCGCTTGCCGGATCAAACGGCGGGGAGCATATTTTCGTCCCATGTTCTGGTCCGTTTTTGGGAAAATTCATCCCGCGTTTTTTTGAGGGAGGCGAAAGAATCGGGCTTGAGTGGGGAACAGGCCGGGGAGCGGCGCAAGGAATTCGGCGCGAATGAACTCGCCGGCAGGAAGCGGGCGGGAATGACAAAGGAATTGTGGACGCGCTGCAAAAATCCGCTGGTGATTCAACCGGCCGTCATTTGTCTCATCTCGTTGTGGCAGGCGGAGGAGCCGGCGGATTACGCGGCGGCGGCGCTGGTGGGGGCAATGATTTTTTTCAGCGTGGTGCTTGCGTACATTCAAGAGCACCGGTCAAGCCAGGCGGTGGAAAAATTACAGGCGATGGGGCGCGCCAACTGCGAGGTGTTGCGCGACGGCAGGAAAACCGAGGTGCCGATGACGGAGATTGTGCCGGGTGATATTGTCGTGCTGCACGCGGAGGCGATTATCCCGGCGGATTTGCGGCTGCTCAGCGCGAAGGATTTTTTGTCAGCCAGTCGTCGCTGACGGACGAGTC
Source organism: Verrucomicrobiales bacterium (assembly GCA_031279715.1). Lineage (GTDB taxonomy): Bacteria > Verrucomicrobiota > Verrucomicrobiia > Methylacidiphilales > JAAUTS01 > JAIRPN01. The sequence continues at coordinate 5,511 of JAITHY010000003.1, forward strand.
AATGCCGGTGGAAAAGACCGCCGCCAGCGGTGAAGGCGCGGGGCGCGGCATCATTGAATTGCCAAACGCCTGTTTTCAAGGCAGCAACGTCCTCAGCGGCGTGGCGTGGTGGTGAACACGGGCGAGCGCACTCACTTCGGCGCGATTTCGGCGAAACTCTCCGGGCGGCGGGTGCAAACCAGTTTCGACCGCGGCATCGCGGGTTTCACCTGGCTGATGATCAAGTTCATGGTTGTCATGGCGCTGACGGTGTTCCTGGTGCTGGGGATTCGGAACGAAGACTGGACGCAAGCGTTGCTTTGCGCGCTGGCCATCGCGTACAAGGAGTTTCCGCGCGACAAGCACACCTTCAGCGTCAGCGACGAGGCGGAGTTGACGCTGCTCGGGTACATCGCGTTCCTCGACCCGCCGAAGGATTCGTCCGCCAAGGCGATCGCCTCGCTGAGGAGGGCGGGCGTGGCGAAAGAATCCGCTGACGTTGTGCTGCTGGAGAAAAGCCCGCTCGTGCTGGAGAATGGCATTATCAAGGGGCGCCGCGTGTTTGGCAACATCATCAAATACATCCGCATGGGCGCCAGCTCAAACTTCGGCAACATGTTCAGCATGCTCGGCGCGAGCCTGTGGCTGCCGTTCCTGCCCATGCTGCCAGTGCAAATTTTGCCGAACAACTTGTTGTACGACTTCTCGCAAATCGGCATCCCCGCCGAAAAAATGGACGGGGATTACCTGCGCACCCCGCGCAAGTGGAACATCGCCAGCATACGCCGCTTTATGGTATGCATCGGCCCCGCCAGTTCCATTTTCGACTACGCGACGTTTTTCCTGATGATGTACTTTTTCAACTGCGCGCTGTTCAAGACACTGTCAGCGGGCGACGGCGCGTATTACGAAAATTATTCCACACCGGCTGGTTCGTCGAATCCATCATCATGCAAACGCTCATCGTGCACATCATCCGCACGCGCAAGATTCCTTTCCTGCAAAGCATGGCCAGCCCGGCGCTGATCCTCACCACACTCATCGCCGTGGTCATCGGCAGCGTGGCATCGTACATCCCGGTCGTGGCGAACTTCCTCGGCATGGTGCCGCTGCCCGCCGTGTATTGGATTTGAATTGCCGGATTCGTTCTGGCGTATGTAGTCTTGACCCATGTGGTGAAAACGTGGTTCTTCAAAAAATACGGAGTTGACTGATGAGAAGCTTGCTCGACGCGCTGCAGGACGGGCGGTTGATTGAACTGCCCGAAAATAACAAAACCAAGGTCCTGGAATATTTGGCCACGCTCATTGAGGCGATTCCCGATATCGGCGTCGAGGGCGGCATCACCGAGAGCATCCTCGCGCGCGAGCAATCCTACAGCACCGGCATCGGCAAAGGCTGGGCCTGCCCCCACGCGCGCAGCACGGTTGACGGTCAGCTGCTGTGCGCCGTCGGCTGGAGCCCCGGCGGCATTGACTACGGCGCCGCTGACGGCGAGAAAATTCACATCGTCGTGATGTATTACGTGCCCGACACGCAAAAGAACGCCTATCTCAAGGAAATCTCCTCCCTGGCGAAAGCCATCCAAACCCAGCCCGCGTTGCAAGACCTCAAATCCCTCGACGACCTCGCCGACGCGCGGCACCGCTTGCTCGACGCCATCAGCGCCGCCGCCGAATGCGCCGCCCCCGAAGCCAGGGCGCGGATGATTCAACTCGAAGCCAGGCACACCGAGTTGCAAAAATCCGCCGCCGTGTCGGCGGATTTTGCCAACCGCGTCATCCCGCTGACACTCATCGTCGCGCCAGACATGAAGCCGCTGACGCTCTGCCAGGACCGCGCGCTGGCGGACTTGCTGGAAAACCAGGATTCCGCCCTCGCCGCCGACCTGGTCAAGCACGGCCAATACGAACGGCCCGGCATTCGCGTCCTGCTCCGCTCCACCACCCACTACCAACTTGACCGCGTGCTGCACGATTGTCTGGCAATCAAATTAGAGCCGGCGCGCCGCTGACGGTCACAAAACTCCGCCTTGAATTCCGTTGGTTAGATGAAATACTGTACAAAATGCCTGACTTGGGTTCCGATGCGCCGCTGAAGCTGACCAAGGATCTTCTCCTTGAAATTGGCGGCTGGCGCGCCCTGAAGGAGGGGACGGCGCTGTGGAAGAGCGGAAAAATCCAGGACGTGGTTTATTCGCCGCCGTTGCTGAGCGGGGTGGTGCAGAGCGGCACCAGCGCGGTCAAGGCGCGCCTGCATCTGGGCCGGCGCTTGTCGGAGGTGGAAAATCTTTGCTCATGCCGGCAGGCGCGGGAGTACGGGACGGTTTGCCCGCATGTGATTGCGCTGGGGCTGGAATATCTCAGTCCAAAAAACGGCGCCGCGCCGACGGCGAGCGCCGCTGACACTCACAACCGGACGCGGACGGATTTGCGCTATGTGCCGCTGTCGGAAATGCCGGACGGCGCCAGACCACTGCGGCTGTCCATTATCCTGCCGCCGAAATTTCTGGAGGCTTGGAACACGGGCGAAATGCACATCTGTTGCGAGGCCGCGGCGGACAAGGGGCCGCCGCTGCCGTTGTGGAATTTTCTGAAACCATCACGCCCGACTTACGCGGTGGAGGATTGCGACGCGCAGGTGTTTGACGCGATGCGGCGCATCAACAGCGGCGGGTTGCACGGTGTGTGGACGCTAAAGGCGAAAAAATTTGCCGAGTTTTTCCTGAGCCTGGTCGGCCATCCGCGCATCAGCCTGGGCAGGACGGGCGGGCTGGACATCACACGGGCGGCGCGGCGCACCCAGTTGCAACTGTGTTTGCGGGGCGACGGCAGCCTGACTATTCACGCCGAGGAGCGCGCTGACGGTGACGGCGTGATTTTGCAATCCACATACGGGCAATGGCGGCTCCGGAAAAACCGGCTCGAATATTTGAACGGGTTGCCGGTGAGTTATCTTTCGTTGCTGCACAAAGACATGGTCGTGCCGCGCGACAAGCTGGCGTATTTTTTCCAGCACGAGGCGCCGATGTTGGAGCGGCAGGCCAGCCTGGTCATGGACGAGGGTTGCGGACGGCTGGAGTTTCGTTCCATCAAGCCGACAGTCGAAGTGACGCTGGACGGGATGCTGTCGGGGCTGAGTTGCAAGGTGGAGGCCGCTTACGGTGACGGGAAATTTTTATTGCAAGGCGACGCCGCCGTCAGCGGGCGCGCCGAGGCGTGGCGGCCCGACCCCGGCAGTTCATTGCGCTATTTCATCCGTGACAGCCAGGCGGAGCGGGCGATTGTCGGACAAATCATCGGCGCGGGATTTTTGCCCGGTCATCGTCAGCCGGAATTGTACACGCTGACAGGCGAGGGGCGCGTCGGTTTTTTTCTGGCGAACGTGCTGCCGAAATGGTGCGCGGACTGGACGGTGTCATTCACGCCGCGCTTGCACGGTTTGATTGAGAAATGCGACCGCATTGAGCCGGAGGTGACAGTGGATTCGTCGGGTGAGGACTGGCTGTCGGTGGGGATTGATTTCCGCGAGTCACGGGGGCAGTCGGAGCTTTCGCACGCTGAGGTTCAGCGGCTTCTCAACGTGGGCGTCAGCCATCAACGCATGGCGAACGGGCGCATCGCGCTGTTGCCGACGCAATCGGTGCGGGAATTTCAGGAGGTCATCCGTGATTGTCAGGCGGAGCAATGCGCGGGCGGGACGATGCGGATTGACGCGCGTTACGCGGCGTATTTGTCAAACGTGCTGGCGGCGAACAACTGGCAGTTGACCTCGCGCTCACAGTGGCAGCCGCCGCGGGAGCTGACCGAATTCGAGGAGGTTCCGCTGACAATGGAGCTGGCGCGACAGGCGCGGCCTTATCAAAAAACCGGTGTCAACTGGCTGCATCATTTGATGCGCAATTCCATGTCGGGAATTTTGGCGGATGAGATGGGCCTGGGCAAAACGTTTCAGGCGCTGGCGTATTTGTTGTACCGCAAGCAAAACGGCCTGGACAACGCGCCGACGCTGATTGTGGCGCCGACCAGCCTCGTGCTGAACTGGCAGGATGAGGCGCGGCGCTTCACCCCGCAATTGAGCGTGCTCACCGTCAGCGGCGCGAAACGGCGGGAGCGCTTCGGCCTCCTCGCCGCGCATGACCTGGTCATCACCTCGTACGCGCTGTTGCGGCGGGACATTGACGTTTACAAGGGGCGCGAATTTTCCATGGTGATTCTTGACGAGGCGCAGCACATCAAGAACAAGTCCAGCCAGAATTCCGCTTGCGCAAAAATGTTGAGGGCGAAAAACCGCTTCGTGCTGACCGGCACGCCGATGGAAAACTCGCTGCTGGATTTGTGGTCGATATTTGATTTTCTCATGCCGGGATATCTGGGCGGCGCCGCGGATTTCAAGCAACGTTACGAGCTGCCCATCACCAGGCAGGAAGACCAGGCCGCGCAGAAACGGTTGCGTGAGCGGGTGCGCCCGTTCATCCTGCGCCGCACCAAGTCGGAGGTGGCGCGCGACTTGCCGGAGAAGCTGGAGCAAATCGCCTTTTGCGAGCTTACCGACGAGCAGCGGGCGGTCTATCAGCGGATTTTGGATCAGGGGCGGCGCAACGTCATCGACAGCGCCGCCAACGGCCGCGAACGCAGCCGCATGGCGGTGCTGACGGCGCTGATGCGGCTGCGGCAGGTGTGCTGTCATCTCGGCCTGCTGCCGGTGAGCGAGACACGGGAGTGGAAGGAGCCGTCCGCCAAGCTGGAATATTTTTTCGAGCTGCTCAACCAGGCGATGGACGGCGGGCATCGCGTGCTGGTGTTCAGCCAGTTCGTGAGCATGCTGAAATTGCTGGAGGAGCAATTGCGGATGCGGAATATACGTTATTGCTACCTCGACGGCGGCACGGTTGACCGCAAGGGCGAGATTGAGAAATTCCAAGGCGACGCCGGCATCCCGCTGTTTCTCATCAGCCTGAAGGCGGGCGGCACCGGCATCAACCTGACCGGCGCCGACACGGTCGTTCACTTCGACCCGTGGTGGAATCCCGCTGTCGAGGAACAGGCCACCGCGCGCGCGCATCGTATCGGGCAGGACAAGATTGTCAGCAGCTACAAGCTGATCGCGCGCGGCACGGTGGAGGAAAAAATTGTCAATTTGCAAAAGAAAAAAAACAGCTTGATCGCCAATACGTTGATGAGCGAGGAGGTGTTCATCCGCAGCCTGACGTGGGAGGAATTGCAGGGGTTGCTGGAGTAGCGCCGTTCGCTAAACCAGCGCGCCGCGCTCATGGCGGCGGGCGGTTTCGATATTTG
>JAITHY010000054.1 GCA_031279715.1 Verrucomicrobiales bacterium
CCTTGCACGGCGGCGCCGGAGCAGCCCAGGGCGCAATTTTTGAGCCACAACGTGCTGCCGTCGGGCAGTCCGCATGACCAGCGGGGCGCGGTGTCAGCGTCAGCGGCGAGGGTTTTGACGGAGCTGCCGCCGCCGACGAGCAGCGCGTTGCCGACGCCCCATTCTTGCAACAACTCCGCCATGCGGTCGAGGGCGTAGCCTTTGCCGATTGCGCCGAGGTCGAGGGAGACGCTGCCGTTCTCGCAACAAACGCGATTGGCAGCGGCTTCCAAAATCAACCGCCCGCGCCCGCCACCGCTGACGGTCAGCCCGCGCCGCTGGTCGGCGGCGGCGCCGAGGGCGGGGTCGAAGGCGCCGTTGGTTTGCTCGCTGAGCGTCAGCGCGAGGGCGAGGCAGTTGAACACTTCAGGGTCAGCGATGAAACTTTCGCCGGCGTACAGGCGCGAGATAACGGCGATTTCACTGTCCTCCTGGTAACGGCTCAGCAGGGTTTCAAGGCGGTCAAGCAGGCGGAACGCCTCAACAGCGGCGGCTCGCGCAAAGGACGGCTCCTCGCCGGTGATGTGGATTTGAAACCACGTCGCCATGGCTTCGTGCTTGAACACTTCGGCGGATGGATCATGCGTTTCATTCATGAGGTTTTCCCCCGCCCATAAAAACCGTCAGGCCCGGACGCAACTCAAACGGCGTGAAGTTCAGCGGCATGTCGTCCGGCAGCCAGCCTATGGCTTCGGGCGAGCAGATGATGATGTCGCCGTTCCATTGCGCGGGCGCCTCCCGCCAGAAACCTTTGTTGGGATATTTCCGCAACAACCACGGCAGCGGCCAGCAATCCTCGGCGACGACCTGAATGAGCGCCCGCTGACGGCCAGGCAGTTGCGCGGCGAGAGCATCCGCCGCGCGCACCAGGCCAACAGTTTCCTCCGAAGTCGGTGAATAGGCGAGCGGGTTGTCAACACGGACTTGGTTGGTGAAGCTTCGCGAGTACGTTTCGCTGAGCGTCAGCGCCACCAGCAAAATGCCCGCGGTCAGCGCAAGCGCCCCGGGCATTTTTTTCAGCGCCAAAACCAGGCCCGCGGAGCCAAGCAACACCAACAGCGCCAGCGGTGTCACCGCCAGCCATGGTGTTTTGTACGGCAACAGCGAATGAAACAAAAACAGTCCCAAAAAAGCCATTGTCAGCGGCGCCACCGCCGGATTGCGCCGCCAGCGCCACACCGCCCACCCCGCTGACAATGACATGATCCAAACGCCCCAGGGCAAACCGGGGCCACGCCACGAGCCGTACCATAAAAGGAATTGGTGGAACGGCCAGTTGTGTCCGGAGTCCAGCCCGCGTTGCGTATGCAAAAACACGGCCCGCCATAAATTTTCCGGACCGATGAGCAGCGCCGGCACCGCCGCGCTGACGATGACGGCCACCAGCAGTCCTTTCACCCGGATTTTCGAGCCGCCGCCGACAGGCAGCAAAAACGGCCAGCCGATGAGCATCACACTGACGGCGGCGTTTTCCTTGGTCGCCACCATCAGCCCGGCCGCCAAGCCGCTGACGATGACCCACAAGCACCGCCCCGTGTCGCGCCAACGCAGCAGCGCCACCAACAGCCAGACGGTCAGCAACAGCAGCAAACTTTCGTGAATAAATGTGCGGCTGTAATAATGAAACGGCGCGGCGACGCTCACCGCCAGCGCCGCAATGAGAGCCGGGAATCGCCCCAGCCACGGAGACAGGAACAATACGGACGCCGCTGCCAGTGACCCGCACACCACCGTCAGCAGGCGCAAAGCCCATGCCTCCATTTGCGCGGTGGAATTGACACCCAGCATTTTGCACGGCAATTCCGCCAGAAAAAACAGTGTCGGCCCGTGATGCTCGTGGGGACGATAGTGAAAACCGTCCTGTTGCAGCGTTTCCTCCAGTATCAGCGCATTGTTCGCCTCATCTGTGTGGAAAGGACGGGAATCCAATCCAGGCAAACGAAACAACAACGCGCCCAGAAAAACAATCAATACAAGAGCGGTTTCACGCATGAGGCTTGGTTATTTCGCCGGCACGCCCCAAACCTCGACTTCGATATAATGGTTTTGCGGATTAGTCGTGTTTCCATTGCTGCCGAGGCGGACATAACGCCCCTTCGCGCCTTTGGCGTCAATCAACTTGCCCTCGTAAGTTTCCACGTAAGCCTGGTCCTTCTTGGTCTTGGTGTTGAACACCGTTGTCGCGCCGGAGATGAAGTCTGGATCGTCAGACACCTGCACGACCACATCGCGATAGGCGCGTTTTTGCGAGTGGAAATGCCACAACAAAATCGCGTTGATAACCGAGGTCTGGCCCAAATCAATTTGTACCCATTGCGGGCCGTCGGCCAGCTCGACAAAGTTACCCTCGTCACCGTCCTTCACGCCGTCGGTAATCATCGGCAATTCGCCCAACAATGGCTCGCTGTCGCTGCTGGTGACCTTTTTGTCTTTCGCCAGGTTCACCGCGCCCTTCGGCACCAAGAATGGCGGGCGCTCGCCCTTGGGGGCGGGTTCCAAATTGTCAATCTTGATGGGCACCGGCGTGCCAACCAGGACTGGTTTCGGCAGATCGGTCTTCAGGGGCACCAAATCCTGCGCCATCGCGCTGGACGCCAACAGTGACGCGGTCAAAATAAAACTTGTTCCAATCTTCATACGTGTAATTCCTCTGGGTTGATGGTTACTAATTGCTTGGTGTCCACCGCTTCAATCGCCTTGAACACCGTCATTTCGCTGGCAAACGCCTCGTCTGCCGGGCAATTTAATTTAGCTTCACCACGAATGGCGGCAAAGAAATTTTCCAAGTGCGGCTGATGAATCGCCTTGTTCAGCACAATCGGCAGACGGTAGGCCGCCAGCGCCGCGGTTTCGCGCGCGTCAACCTTGGCGGCTTTCGGCGCCGTGGTGTCGGCGGATTCCGCCAGCAATTTCGCCCGCACGTACGGCTCCCATGACGGCGCGTTGGCCTCGCGGAAAAACGCCGTGATGGCCGGATTTTCTGAAATTTTGGCAGTGCCGTTGATGCCCATGAATTCCTCGAAATATCCGCCGCCGGCGCTGGTGGTGGTCAGCACTTGGTAAAAAGCGCGCACAGTCCCGTGTTCCGTGCGGTATTCATATATCGCCATTGCCTGGTCAAACCATTCGTGCGTTTTGTAATAATCAATGCCGCCGCTGGCGATGACACTGACTGGCGCGGCGCCGAGGAACCAGTTGTAAATGTCAATCTGGTGCGCGCCGAGGTCGGACAGCGGGCCGCCGCCGTATTCGCGGAACCAACGCCAGTTGCGGAACGCATGCATGTCTTTGAAGCCGTACTTGGCCAGCGTCTCCGCCGGAATCGCGGCGGTTTTCGGCCAGCCAAGGTCGTCGGAAGCGGCGCGGTTCCACTGCCCGTTGACGGCGGTGATGCGTCCGGTGATGTTCTCGCCATTGATGAGACGGTTCAGCGTCACAATATAACGCGGATTGCTCCGGCGCTGATGACCGATTTGCAACAACTTGCCAGTCTCCTTCATTGTCCGCACCATGGAACGCGCGCCTTCGACGGTGTTGGACATCATTTTTTCGCAATAGACGTGAAAGCCCGCCTTCAACGCCATGTTGGTGTACGGCGCATGATAAAAATCCGGCGTCGCCACAATGACGCCATCCAGACTTTTCTCCTTCTCCAGCAAATCCTCGAAATCCGTGTATACGTTCGGCTCGTGTCCGGCGTTTTTCAAGGTGCGGCTGACGTACTTGCGGGCGTAATCCCAAATGTCGCAAATGGCGACGAATTTGATGCCGGGAATTTTCGCGCACGCATTAAGCAACACTTGACCCTGCGCGCCGCAACCAACGATGGCTAGCCTCAACGCGTCCTTTCCAGGGTTGATGCCGAACGCCGGCACGCGGCCCCACGCCAGCGCCGCCCCGGCACCCGCCACGAGCTTGATAAAATCGCGACGGTTGTGGCCGCTGACGGTGGAAATCAATTGGTTATTCATGACTTGGTGATGGTGAGGCGGTTGTATTTCTCAAGTTTGAACGCCAGCGCAATCAATACCAGATGAATGCCCAGCCACGCGATGCCGGCATCCTGGCCAATCAGGATGAAGCCCGACGTCAGCGCAACATACAGCAGCGCCTGCGCCG
>JAITHY010000114.1 GCA_031279715.1 Verrucomicrobiales bacterium
ATTCCTGTTGGTTGGGTGTCAATCGGCGTGGCTGGTGCTGCCGTGGCGGTAGCATGTATTTTCGATGAGAAATTATGTGAAAAATCTACTCAACATATATCCAAACAGAGGAAGACCTCAGATTAATTGCGGAATTGCGCCAACATCAAATAGAGACGGAAATATTTCTGGATGGCGGATTCAATGTTTCAATAGATACCATCACAGATGTTGATGTCAGAAATTCTTATAAAAAAATGTGGCAGGCTGCGGGTAGTCCTGAGTTCGGTCTCCCGGACGATTATTTGCAGGGTGAATATGAGAAAAGGAGTGCCTTGCCATTTTGAACGGGGACAGCCGCAATTTTACATAAGTCACTGTCAGCGGCGGGGACGGAAGTGTATTTTTCCCCGGCGGGCGGGGCGGAGGCGTCCATCGTCAGCGAGTTGCAAAAGGCGCGGGAACAAATTTTGTTGCAGGCGTACGCGTTCACCAGCGCGGCCATTGCCCGGGCGCTGATTGACGCCAAACAGCGCGGGGTGGAAGTCGTCGCCATCCTGGACAAAAGCAACGAGTCCGCCAAATATTCCGCCGCCAAATTTCTCGCCAACCACGACATTCCCGTGTACACCGACTGGCGCCCCACCATCGCCCATTCCAAAATTTTGCTGATTGACGGCAAAACCATCATCACCAGCTCCTTCAATTTCACCCGCGCCGCCGAGTTGAGCAACACGGAAAATTTGCTCGTCATCAAAAAGAACCCGTCGCTGATGGTGAAGTATCGGAAAAATTTCGACCAGCGGCTGAAGGAAAGCCGAAAAAGGGGAAGTTTTTAAACAGGATTAACGGGATGGGACAGGATGTGGGGTAAAATTGCTTGTGACAAACGCAAAAAGTAATTGCCGCCAAACTGAACGGCAGGGGGGACAATTCAAAAAAGTGCCATCGAAACGCAACAACACCCCGTCCGCCTGCGCGGACACCCCGCTTCCGAAGCGGGGAATGAGATGCCGCTGACGGTCAGCGGCGGCTGCTAATAAGCCGTGCATTTTTCTTGCGACCAGTTATGCTCGGCGCATGAATATTGACGCCATTTTCACCGCCTTGCAGCGGCAGCAGGTTGATTACTTGCTGGTCGGCGGCATGAATTTTTTGCTGCGCCATCAACCGGTGGCGACGTATGACGTGGATATTTTGGTGCGGGACACCGATGAAAATTTGCGGCGGCTGAACATGGCGCTGCGCGAGCTGGGCGCGGCTTGGGGCGAGACGGAGTCGGCGTGGCGCGAGGTGCCGGCGACGCACGACTGGCTGAAGCGGCAGAGCGTGTATTGCCTGACCACCCGGTTCGGCGCGCTGGATGTTTTCCGTGAACTCAAGGGGCTGGAGGGGCGTTATGACGAGTGCGTGGCGGCGTCCGTGCCGTCGGTCACAGTCAGCGGCGCGGCTTATCGCGGACTCAACGACAGCGATATGTTGCGCTGCCAGCTGGCGTTGTCCAAAGAGGAGCGCAAGCTTGACCGGATTAACTTTCTCAGGAAGGCAATGGCATCATGACCGCCCAGGAAAAACAACGCGAGGAACGCAAGCGCGACGCCAGTTGGACGCCGCAACAGCGTTGGGAAGCCATCGCCGCCGCCTTTGCGTTCGCCGAGGAAAACGCGCCGCCGCGCCTGCGCCGCAACCGCCCGCGCACCGCGCCTTACGCCCGTCCGCTGGCGTTGAAAGAGAAGCCATGAAAGTTCGTCGAGGGCGGGCGGTTCCCCCGCCCTCAGCGTCAGCGCCGCCACGCGGGGCAAAAAATCCTCATTTTATTTTTGCGTTTTGCGGCGAAGTTTCTATATAGTTTCGCCAACGATGCAAAAAAATTCCGAGCCGTGGTCGCGGGAGCATGCCTTGCAGGTCTATAATATTGATCGGTGGGGCGGAGAGTATTTCAGTGTCAACCAAGCGGGCAATGTCAGCGTGCGCCCCAAACGCGGCAACGGACCGGAGTTGGATTTGACCGACGTCATTGCCACGGCGCGGGAGCATAATCTGTCGCTGCCGCTGCTGGTCAGGTTTCAGGATTTGCTGCGGAACCAGGTCGCGGCGCTGAATGAGAGTTTCCGGCGCGCCATTGCGGAACACAATTACCAGGGGCGGTATCGCGGCGTGTTTCCCATCAAGGTCAACCAGTTGCGCGAGGTGGTGGAGGAAATTCTCGACGCGGGCGCGGGATATGATGTCGGGCTGGAGGTGGGCAGCAAGCCGGAGTTGTTCGCCGCGCTCGCCATTCACCAGAACCCGGAAAGCCTGCTCATTTGCAACGGGTACAAGGACGCGGAGTTTATCCGCATGGCATTGCTGGGGCGCAAGCTCAACAAGCGCGTGGTGATGGTGATTGAGAAGTTGGAGGAGTTGTACCGCGTGCTGAGTGTCGCCGAGCAGATGAATGTGGAGCCTATCATCGGCATTCGCGTGAGGTTGCAGGCGAAGGGGGCGGGGAAGTGGGCCTCGTCCGGCGGTGAGAACGCGAAGTTCGGGCTGAACACGGCGGAGTTGCTGGAGGCGGTGGAGGTGTTGCAGCGGCGCGGCAAGGAGCATATTTTTCAGTTGCTGCATTTTCATGTCGGCTCGCAAATCCCGGACATCATCACCGTCAAACGCGCGGTGCGGGAGGCGGCGCGTTATTACGCGAAGCTCGCCAAGATGGGTTTTTCAATCAAATTCCTCGACATCGGCGGCGGGCTGGGCGTGGATTACAACGGCAGCCACACTTCGTCGGAAAGCTCGACCAATTACACGGTGGACGAGTACACGCGCGACATTGTTTATAACATCGCCGACATTTGCGCGGAGGAGCAGGTGCCGCACCCGAACATCGTCAGCGAGAGCGGACGCGCCATCGTCGCGCATCACTCGGTGCTGTTCGTGGAGGTGTTCGGCTCCATCGCGAAAGACAAGGGCGCGTTCCCGCCGCCCGCTGACGGTGACCACAAGCTGGTGAAGGACATCGCCGGTGTGTGGAAAAAGTTGAATAAGCGCAACCGCCGCGAGTGCCTGCACCAAGCCAGGCTCATCAAGGAAGAGGCGTCCACACGGTTCGAGGTCGGCTTGCTCGACCTGCCGGTGAAGGCGCGGGTGGAGACGGGGTTTTGGAAAATCGTCGAGGCGGTCATGCAAATGTACAACGGCGGCGGCGCCGGCAAAATGCCGGAGGAGGTCGCTGACTATCAGCCGCAGTTGGCGGAGCAATACCTCTGCAATTTTTCCGTTTTCCAATCGCTCATTGACCACTGGGCGGTCGGGCAGTTGTTCCCCATCGCGCCCATCCACCGGCTCAATGAAAAGCCCACCGAGGAGGCGACGCTGGTGGACATCACCTGCGACTCCGACGGCAAAATTGACACGTTCATCAACGACGACGACGTGCGCCACACGCTGCCGCTGCACCCGCTCAACGGACAGCCGTACATCCTCGGTTTTTTCCTTATGGGCGCGT
>JAITHY010000127.1 GCA_031279715.1 Verrucomicrobiales bacterium
GTGAGCGCGTGAGCGCGTGAGCGCGTGAGCGCGTGAGCGCGTGAGCGCGTGAGCGCGTGAGCGCGTGAGCGCGTGAGCGCGTGAGCGCGTGAGCGCGTGTATCACCAGTCTGTAGCTTATGTCAATCATCTTCAGTGACCTGCTCTCTTTCAACCTCCACTTATACATATGGAAGCCGCTGACAGCAACAATTGCAAGATTACTATAATAGTTTTCTATTTGCAACAACTTTTTTATTTTTTTCAACTTTTTAATTAATCTTCCCGTTTGCTTCCGAAAATCGGTGTAAAAAATAGTCCCGGGCAATGTAAAATATTTGGCAAACCCGCTGAAACCGGATAGAAACACTCCATGCGTTTGAAATTTTTATTATTCGCGGCAGTCGGGTTGCTGACGGTCAGCGGGCGGGCGGATTCGTTCATGGTTGATTACGGCAAGGGTGAGTGTCAGTTACCGGATTGGTTGCGGGGAAGAGAAGCCGGCGACAGCGGGCTGGCGGCAGCGGCTTTTGTGTTTGCGCCGGAGACGCCGGAGGGGGATTTGTTGCTGACGGTGGTGTTCGAGGAAAGGGACGGCGGGTTTTTGCGGGTGTTTTGGGAAGGGCCGAACACGGCGTTGACGCTCGCGGAGAATTTGCAGGAGGGCGTCAATATGACAAACAAGCGAACACTGTTGCTCAGGTCGGATTTGTTGAAAAATGGCGGGACACTGACGTTGCAATCGGGCGCGAAGCAACTGCCGCTCAAAAAAATCAAGTGGGAACCGCTGGTCGCGCAGACGACGCTGACGGTCAGCGGCGGGAAAACGGCGGCGGTGGTGTCAGCGTCAGCGGAAGTATTGGGCGGCGATGACGTGAGCGGTGAAACCACACCGGCGGCGGGCGACCAGTGGCGGGACGCGGTGGTGACGGCGGGAATCACGGAGCGGGCGGAGCGGATTGAAGACGGGGTTGGGTTTGAATTTGAGTTGGGCGCGGCGCCGGAGCTGGCGCGTCTGGAGTGCGAGGTGAACGGGCTGGCGCTGGACGGGATGTTGGAAATTTGGTTGAACGACAGGCGCGCGGGGACGCTGACGGTCAGCGTGCCGGAGTTGACGGACGCCGGCTGCGGCGCGGAGGCTGACGGTCAGTTGGTGTTTCACGGCTGGCGGCGCGGAGCGGCGCTGGTGCCGGTGGAGGCGCTGACGGTCGGCGTGAACCGCTTGCAATTCACGGCGGCAAACGGCGGGCCAATCGCCAGACCGCTGGCGGTGAAAGCGGTAAAGTGGCAGTTGAAATATCCGTCGGTCAAAACGGTGAACATCAGCGAGGCAACGGCAACACCGGTTGAAACCGGGCAGCGGGAGCCGTTGCAAGCGGCAACGGACGGGTGATGGTGTTTGCGGCGGCGATTAAGCATTTGTTTTTCTCCGCTGACAGTGAAAAAATCAAACCTTGTCTCAAATGTTCACTTGCGATTATGGTTGAATTGGCTTGGCAACGCCAAGTTTCACGGGATAAAATGGCCGGTGTGACATCAACGCCGGTGAAAATTTTGTCAGTTATGATTGGCTTGCTGCCGCTGACAGTGTCTGCCCAAGAGGAGGTCATTCCCAGCGCTTATCCGGTGGAACGTTACGAACCGCTGTGGAAAAAATCGCCCTTTGCCCTGTCATCAGCGGCGGTGATGGAAGCGCCGCCGGCCGGATTTGCCGACAGTCTGGCGTTGACGGGAGTTTTAAAAATCGGTGATGAGGTGTTGGTTGCGGTGATGGACAAGGTTACCAAGGAGCGGCAAATGCTGTCAGCAAAAGCCGGGGAACAGTCGGTTTGGGTTGAGAAGTTGGAGTTTTCCGACGAGGCTCCCAGCAAAGTGGCGGTGACATTGAAAAAGGGCGCGGACAGCGCGGTGCTGCGTTATGACATGGATTATTTGAAGCAAGTGGCGGCGATGCCGGCCCCACCCGCGGCGTCAATAACGAAGAGCAATGCAAATGCCGCGGCCATCCCGATTGTACCGCGACCTGCCAACCGGCCTCCGATACAGCGCCGGATCATTATTCCATCACAACCACCGCCAGCGACCCAATCGGGAAAGACATAATAAATTTATGATAAAAGCATTGGTTATTGGTTGGTTGCTGATTGGCAGCGGGGTGTGTTTGGCCCAGCCACCCAACGTGGTGACGGGCAGCGAGGAAGATCCGCCGGTGGAGGCGCTGCAAATCATGGACGGCGACATCAATCAATTGCTGGCGTATTACGAAAAATTGTCCGGCAAAATTTTAATTCGCGACGCCAATTTGCAAAATATTCCCAACCTCCGCATGATTGTGCCATCCGGTTTGCCGCGCAGCCAGGTGCTGCGGTTGATTGAGTCCACCATGATGTTGAATGGTTGCGCGGTCGTGCCCGCCGAGGACAACATGGTGAAAATCATCGCCGCCGCCGGAAAAAATCCACGCAGCGAGGGTGTCGCCATTTATGCCAGCCTCGCCGACCTGCCACGGGGCGACCAGATTGTCAGCTACTACATGCCGCTGCGCCACATCAGCCCCGCCGAGGCGGTGCCGGTGTTGCAAGCCAACATTATGCCGCACCAAGCTTACGGCAGCATTGTTCCCGTGCCGCACGCGCAGGCCATTGTGGTAACCGACAACGCCGCGACGGTGCGACAGCTGGCGAAGTTGAAGGATTTGATTGACGTGCCGCCGGCGAAGCTGACCAGCCAGTTTGTGGCGTTGCAGCGCGCTGACGCTGAGCGGGTGGCGGAGGCGATTACAAAACTGCTCGACTCGCGCAAGACCAAGACGCAGGCCGTTCCCGGCACGGCACCCGGCCAGGCCAACGCTGCCGCTCAGGGCGCCGACTCGGCGATGAATGAGCGCAATTTGGTGGTTGGTGATGTGGAACTGTTGCCGGACGCGCGCACCAACCGGATTTTGGTGATCACGCGACCGGTGAATTTTGATTACATCAAAGAGTTGATTGAAGAATTTGACCGCGCAGTGACGCTGACGTCGCCCTACGAGCGTCCGTTGAAATATGTCTCGGCGGGCGAAGTGCTGCCGGTGTTGGAGACGCTGCTGATGGAAAACGGCACGCAACAGCCAGGCGGCGGCGCGTCGCAGAATAACCAAACCCGGCGCAACAACACAACCTCGCAAAACGACAGCAACAGCGCTACCCGCGGCACCCGCGCCAACACAGAAAGTTCCCTGCAGGAAAACCAAGACACCGCGCCGGAAGCCATCATGGTCGGCAAAACGCGGCTGGTCGCTGACAAACAGGCGAACTCAATTATTATCATCGGCCCGCCCGAAAGCATGGACAAAGTCAGGGCTATTCTCGACAAACTGGACAAAAAGCCGATGCAGGTCTATTTGTCCGCTGTCATTGGACAACTGACGGTCGGCGACGGCACGGAATTGGCGGTGGATTTGCTGCACAAATTTTCACATGCCGGGGATTTTGGCGTCGCCGCCAGTTCCAAAAACCGGAGTGACGGCTTCCTGCCCAACCCGCTGGACCTCATCACCAGCGACGCCTTTCTCAACGCCGCGCAAGGGCTGAGCATTTACGGCACCATCGGCTCGGCGCTGGATTATTACATCAAGGCGCTGGAAAGAACTTCACGTTTCAAAGTTGTATCGCGCCCAGGTGTCTTTACCACGAACAACAAGGTGGCGGTGATTTCCACCGGACAGCGCATTGCGGTACCGTCCTCCACCCTCAGTTCACTTAATTACTCGGACAACGGCTCCGTGGTGTCCAACATTGACTACACCGACGTGCTGCTGAAACTGGAAGTGGTGCCGCTGATTAACTCCGAGCGCGAAGTCACCCTGCAAATCCGGCAAACCAACGACAGCGTGGTGGGCAGCCAGGTGGTGTCCGGCAACTCCATCCCGACAATTGGCACGCAGGCGGTGGACACCACCATCACCGTGCCGAACAAAGCCACCGTGGTGCTTGGCGGCATGATTTCCGAGGAACAAAAACATGAGGAAACCGGCATTCCGGTATTGAAGGACATCCCGCTCCTGGGCTATCTGTTCAAAGGCGCCAACAACGAAAAACGCCGCACCGAACTTATCATCATGATTCAACCGATTGTCGTTGGCGATCATGACGAATTGCTCGAAACCAGCGAGACGGAAAAAAATCTCAACCAAGTGGGCGCTGACGCTGAACGGTTTTCCCGAGAGACCGTGATGCAGGGGGACAAGCCGGCGTCGGACAAAGCCAAGTCCGCTGAAACCGACGTCCCGCCAAGTCCACCCCGAAAAAACACGCGCCGTTGAATGAGAGGACGAAAAATATCCGTGTTAATATGGGGTAAAATTTTTTCAAAGACCGGTTCGGTATTTATTGTGGGCGGAAAAATGAGCAAGGTGACCAACAGCGGCGTGAAAGTGTTGTTCCCCGGCAAAGACCGGTGGGAATTGCGTGTTTTCAACGGGAGGGACAATCGCGTGTTGGAGACGGCGGAGGAACCGCTGACGCTCGCGGCGCAACTCAACGCGCATTCGCAAGTGGCGCTGCCGGTCAGCCAGGTGACGGTGTTTCCGCTGTGGTTGACGACGGAGGACGGCGCGCTGCTGGCGGGAATGCTGGAGTTGCAGTTGGAGAAACGCGGCTTACTGGCGGCCAGCCGCGGGGAAACGGTCAGCGACTACCGTGTGCTGCGGCGCGAGGACGGGCGCACGTTGGTGAGCGTCAGCGTGCTGTCGCGGGATTTTCCTGAGTCGTGGTGCATCGGCAAAGTACGCCGGTACGTGTCGGCGGCGGATTATGTTGACCGGACAGCGGGACAAATTTCGTTGTGGCGCGAACTTGGACAATTGGCGGTGACGTTCAGCGTCAACGGGGAATGGGTGTATGCGCTGACGTTGCACGGACGGATTACGGGAGCGGAGTTGGCGGGAGAAATCCGGCGCGCGCTGCTGCAACTGGAGGCCGCGCAAATCAACCTGCAACCGGCGGGCTTGTTGGCGTGGGACGAACATGATCGCGCCATGCTGGAGCAAACGGCGCGGGAGTTGCGCCTGCCACTGACGGTCACTGACCACATGCCGCTGTCCCTGCCGCTCGCTGACCGTAATTTGGTTCCCGTCAAGGCGCGCCAAGAGCAACAGCGTCAGGCGCGGCGCCAGCGCAACCGGCGGATTTTGCGCGGCGCGGGATTGCTGTATTTGCTTGGAGTGCTGATGGTCAGCGGCTGGTTGGGGCGCCTGTGGTGGGAGCGGCATGAATTGGAAAAAAAACTGGCGGCGCACCGTGAAGAGGTCAGCATCATCCGCACCACCGCCTTGCGCTGGCAGTCACTGGAACCGGCGATTTTGCCGGAGACCTATCCGCTGGAAGTGATGTTCCGTTGCGCGCGCCTGTTGCCGGAAGAGGGTGTGCGGTTGAT
>JAITHY010000149.1 GCA_031279715.1 Verrucomicrobiales bacterium
AAAACCACAACACTGGCGGCGATGGTGCAGGAAATCAACCAAGACCGCAAGGACCACATCATCACGCTGGAAGACCCGATTGAATACGTGTTCACCAGCGCGGGCTGCCGGCTGACACAGCGCGAAATTCGCACGCACACCGAGTCCTATGCCTCGGCGCTGCGCACAGCGCTGCGACAGGACCCGGACGTGATCATGGTCGGCGAAATGCGCGACCTGGAAACCATCTCGCTGGCCATCACCGCGTCGGAAACGGGGCACTTGGTTCTCGCCACACTGCACACCAGCAACGCGGCGCGCACAATGCAACGCTTGCTGGACGTTTTCCCCGTCGAGCAACAGGCGCAAATCCGCACCATGGTCAGCGAATCACTGCGCGGCGTCATCTGCCAGCAACTCGTCCCACGCGCCGACGGCAAGGGGCGCGTGATGGCGATGGAAATCATGACCAACAAACCCTCCATCGCCGCGCTCATCCGCGAGGGCAAAAATTTCATGCTGCCGGGGCAGATTCAAATCAGCCACAAAGACGGCATGGTGCTGATGGACGATTCACTGCTCGAACTGGTCAACCAAAACCTGATTACCCCTGAGGAAGCATTCAACCGCTGCGATGACCGCAAAACCTTCGCGCAACAACTGGCCGGAAGATTGAAAAGAAAATGAAAAAGCCGCATCAAATCGACGCCTTGTTTAACGTCCTGGTCAGCGAGGGCGGTTCCGACTTGCACCTCGGCGAGGGCGAATATCCCAAGCTCCGCAAAAACGGCGACATCCAGCCCATTCCCAACACCGAGATTTTGACCCATGACCGCATCACCGCGCTGCTGCAGGAAATCAGTCCGCCGCAATACTGGCAAAAATATCTCAAATGCGGCGACCTTGATTTCGCTTACGAAATGGACGAGGATTCCCGTTTCCGCTGCAACTACCACAAGCACCTGAACGGCCTCGGCGCGATTTTCCGCTTGATTCCGAACCGCATCAAAACCATCGACGAACTCGGCGTGCCCAAAATCCTGGAAACATTCGGTGACATCCGCAGCGGCCTCGTCCTGGTCACCGGCCCCACCGGCAGTGGCAAATCCACCACGCTGGCGGCCATCATGGACTACATCAACAAAAAATATTCCAAACACATTATCACCATCGAAGAGCCGATTGAGTTCGTCCACAAAAACCAAAAGAGCATCATCACCCAGCGCGAGGTGCCGACCGAGACCCCTTCGTTCGCCACCGGCTTGAAATCGGCATTGCGCGAGGATTGCGACGTGATTCTCGTCGGCGAAATGCGCGACCTGGAAACCATCTCGCTGGCGCTGACGGCGGCGGAAACGGGCGTTTTGGTGTTCGGCACGCTGCACACCAACAACGCGCGCAAAACCATTGACCGTATCATCGACGCCTTTCCCGCCGACCAACAGGAACTGGTACGCACAATGTTGTCCACCTCGTTGCGCGGCGTGGTCGCCCAACTGTTGTTCAAACGCGCCGACGGCAAAGGCCGTCTCGCCATCAACGAGATATTGATTTCCAACCCCGCCGTCAGCTCCATCATCCGCGAAGGCGCGACCTTTAAACTGAACGACGTGCTCAAAACCGGCCGCGCCGACGGGATGCAACTCATGGACGACGGCATTGAGTATTATCTGAAACAGGGCATCATCAGCGGGACCGAGGCGTATATGAAGTCCATTGACAAACAACGCTTCGCCCACTTCGCCGATGGAGAAAAACACTGATGGTGACGCCGTTCCAGCAAAAAGTTTACGACGCCATCGTCAAAATTCCGCGCGGCAAAGTAACCACGTACAAATTGCTGGCCGAAACGCTCCGCTGTCGCTCATTCCAAGCCATCGGCCAGGCCCTGCGGCGCAACCCGTTCGCGCCAGCGGTGCCGTGCCACCGAATTATCAGAACCGACCTCACCATCGGCGGCTACGGCGGCGCGGTCAGCGGTCAAAAAATTCGGCGCAAGTTAAACCTGCTGCGACAAGAAAACGTCACCTTCAGCGGCGGAAAATTAGCCGATCCGCGGCGGATTGTTAAAATAAAACAACCCCGCGCCAACAAATAGCGGGGGTGTTTCCATTCAAGTTGACGGTCAGCGGTGCCGCCAAATTTTCTACCATTTTTCCAAGACAGGCGGACATTAATTCCCGCCCATCATCCCGCCGACCACGCCCTTGCCCTCCCAATTCTGCGGGCGGTTCCATGGCAGCGTGGACACCGGCTCAGTGCCCACGGCATTGGGGTCTTGCGACGTTGACGAACAAGCCGCCAAGCCGCTGAGAATCACCGCGCCAAAAGCGACGGTTAACAATAATTTTCTCACGAATTTCATAACCAACCCATTATAACTCAATACAGCACTTTGTCACCCACCTGAATTTCCAGCGGCGTCAAATCCGGGATAATGTCAGCAATGGCGGTTTTGGCCTCCACGTCAACCGTGCGGATTTTGCCAACGAGTTGGTTGCCGCGGTACACGGTCAACTCAACACCCTCGACCAGCTTGTCGTTTTTGCCGACGTCCAGCACGACGAAATTCCACTGCTTGTTAATTGACGCCACGCGCCCGCTCATGTCCAGCGGCGCGGTGCCCTTGGTTTTGTGGTCGAGCAATTCCCTCGCCTGCGCCAACTCCGCGCTCGCCTTGGCCAGCGCGTCATCAACAATTTTTTTCTCCACCGCCAGCGCCTTGGATTTTTCCGTCGCTTCGTCGAGGTCTTTCACCATCTCGTCAATCGAGCGCCCGCCGAGCTTGTCCTTCAAATCCTTCAACTCCGTCGAGGCAACTTGCAAATCCGCCGCCGCCTTGGTCAGCGCCTCGGTCTTCTCATCCAAATCTTTTTTCGTCGAGGTATAGTCGGTGGTCAGTTTTTGCACCTGCGATTCGGACTCGGCGAGTTTGGTTTTGGTTTCGCCAAGATCGGTCTCGAACTTGTTGCGCTCGTCGAGGGTTTTCTTGGCTTGACCCGCCACCTTGCCCAGCGTCATCGCCGGTTCATCCGCGGCGGTTTTCACGTCGGGACTGTAACTCGCCTGGTTGGGAAAGCCTTTGATGGCCGCCACCGATTTTTCCAACCGGTCATAATATCCCGTTCTTTCCTTGGCGGTAAGGAACCCAAAAATCCCCGCCGCCAGTGAACCGACAATCGCCACCACACAACAAATTTTTCCTAAGCTCGACATAATTTTTTCCTCAAAAAAACCCGCCTTTTTGCAGGTTGTAAAATAAAGCCTGAATTTGTGAAAACTGTCAACACTATAATTTATGTTTATTCGCGTAAGAAGTGGGGGCCGTTTTCACCATTTCGCCTGCTTTCGCACCTGACTCAGCGTGGTTTCCCAGTCGGAATTAACCCGCTGAAGCTCATCCCGCAGCCAATCGGGCGAAAAAACCGCCGCGCCGAGCGACTCCACCGTGACCCGTTCCGCGCCGTCCGCGGTGACCACGCTGACGGTGGCAGGGTCCGCCGCCTGCCCGACCAGCCGCTCAATGATACTGTCCGCCGTCTGCCCCTCCTGGCTGTAAATCAACGCCATCCTGCCCGGCGTCACCGTCAGCGGCGCTCCCATTTTCCCGTCGAACACCAGCGTCACCAACCACTCCGAGGTGTCGTGCAAATCGCCCAGCAACCGCGCCAGCACCTCGCGGCACTTGCCCGGCCGCCGCGCGTGCAAGGCGCGCAACTCCACCCAGTGATAAATGACGCTGTGCCCGTCCACGAGCAAATATTTCGGCGCTGCCATTCACCCATTATAAAAGCCCGCGGACGTTTGGCAATTCCGCTGACGCTCACACCCGATACACAAACGGCGCCGGCTCACCGCTGTCCATGACCTGGGCGAGGATTTTCGTTTTCAACCCGACAAACGATTCCGCCGAACGCAAACGCGGACGGCTCAGGTTGACCCTGATGTTCAGCGTGATGCCGCCCTCCTTTAGCAACAACACCCGGTCGGCGAGCGCCACGGCCTCCTCGACATCATGCGTGATGAGCAGCGCGGTGAATTTTTGCTCGCGCCACAACGCCTCAATAAGATCCTGCATCTCCAACCGCGTCAGCGCGTCCAACGCGCCGAGCGGCTCGTCAAACAACATCAGCCGCGGCTGACGTATCAGGGCGCGGGCCAGCGCGGCGCGCTGACGCTGTCCGCCGCTGAGCGTCAGCGGCCAGTCATTGGCGTGGTCTTGCAAACCAACGTGGGCGAGCATACGCTGAGCCTCAGCCAGCCAGCCCGCGGGGAGACCAAGACCGACATTGTCAATCACGCGACGCCACGGCAGCAAGCGCAGCTCCTGGAACAAAACCAGCGCGTCCCGCGCCAGCCCGCGCACAGGCTCACCGTCAGCGGCGATGACCCCGCTGTCAGCGGCATCCAGCCCGGCGATGAGCCGCAGCAGCGTGCTTTTTCCGCAGCCGCTATTGCCGATGACGGCGATGAATTCGCCGGGCGCGACGCTGAAGCACAGGTCGCGCAGCACAGGTCGCGCGCCGAAGGACTTGCCCGCCCCGCTGACGGCCAGCTCCGCGCCGCTCATGATTCGCGCCTCCCGCCGGCGGGTTGATAATTCGGATGCCAGCGCAACAACCGCGCCTCCAGCGCGCGCACGAAACTGTCCACCAATTTGCCAAGCAGCGCGTAGAGCAAAATGCCCAGCAAGATGACGTCCGTCTGCAAAAACTCGCACGCGTTCATCGCCATGTAACCAATGCCGCTGCTGGCGGCGATGGTTTCGGCGACAATCAGCGTCAGCCACATCAAGCCAAGGCCGTAGCGCACGCCGTTCAAAACCGCCGGCAGCGCGCCAGGCAGGATGATGTCCCAAAACAGCCGCTGACGGTCAAGCCCATACACGCGCCCCGTCTCAATCAGCGCGGGATCAATGTGGCGGACGCCGTGAAAAGTGTTCATGTACAGCGGAAAAAACACGCCCGTGGCAATCATGAACACCTTCGCGCCCTCGCCGATGCCAAACCACAAAATCACCAGCGGCAGCATGGCGAGATGCGGCAAATTTCTCACTATTTGAATGGTGGTGTCGAGGGTGAACTCGCTGGCGCGCGAACAAGCCGTTGGCGAAGCCGATGCCGCCGCCGACCGCGAAGCCGGCGAACGCGCGCCGCGAACTCACCCACACATGGCGCGGCAACTCGCCGCTGAGGCTCAGCCGCCACGCCGCCCGCGCCACACCCAGCGGTGACGGCAGCAGCGTGATGTCAAGCAAGTCGCAAACGGAGAGCAACTGCCACGCGGAGAGCGTCAGCGCGGGCACCAGCCACGGCAGCAGACGCCGGAACAAATCCCGCCCGGAGACACGGAGGCGCGAAATTGATTTGCCGGCAAAAAACTCCGCGACGCCACCGCTCTGCGCGGGAATATTATTCATGGTTTTTTCCAGACATACTCGCTGACGCTCACCTCTTTTTTCAACAGGCCCGCCTTGAAAAACAAATCGGCGATGGCTTGTTGCGAGGCAATGACCCCGTCGCTGAGCGGCAGCGCGTTGTAACGCTCCTTGCGCTCTTGGTACAATTTCGCCACATCGGGATCAAGTCCCAAACCCTCCTCAAGTTGCCTCAAAGACTCCCGCGGATATTTTTTCACCCAAGGCTCAATGGCGTTCAACTCCTCCAGAATTATTGGCAAACTTTCCGGATTTGACGCGAGATATTTGTCCGTCGCCAAATAATAACCGTAGAACGGCACCACGCCGACACTGTCCTTCAGCACCCTCGCCTTCGCCTTGATTTCACCGGAGGCGTAGGGCGGATCCCAAATCGCCCAGCCGTCCACCGTGCCGCTTTTCAAGGCGACCAGAGCGTCAGCGGGTTGCAGTAACACCGACTGAATGTCACCAAACGCCAGCCCGTGATCGTGCAGCAGTTTCGCCAGAAAATAATGCCCGCTACTGTCCTGCGCATAGGCGATTTTTTTGCCCTTCAATTTCGCGACTTTTTTAATTTTGGATTTTTCCGGCAGCAACAGCGCGACGCTGCGCGGACTGGCCTTGGCGTGGGCGACGTATTTAATCGGAGCGTCAGCGGCCTGCGCGAACACGCCGGGCGCGTCGCAGGTCTCGCCGAAATCCAGCGAGCCGCCGCTCAGCGCCGCCAGCAGCGGCGGGCCGGAGGTAAACTCGCGCCATTCGACGGCGATGCCCTTCGCCTTGAGCCGCGCGTCCAGTTCGCCGCGCGCGCGGACGAAGAGAAAGTTGCTGGATTTTTGATAACCGATGCGGACGGTGTTTTCCGACGGTTGCGCCGACAGCGTGGCGACGCCAAGCGCGGTGACGGTCAGCGCGTGGGTTAATTTGTTAATGGAATGATGAATATTCATCGTTGGCCTCCTGGTTGATTTGGTTTGAGCCGGGCATTCATGCCGCCACCTCGTTGTGACGCGCACAGCCCAGTTCAAAAGCCCGCCGGTTCTCGGCGGAAAATTTCGGCGTCCGCTCCGTCAGCGCGCGCAAAAAATCGCCGGCGCTGATGAACAGCCGCAGACGCCGCGCGAGGGCGCCCAGAAAAATGATGTTGGCGAAAATTTCCCGCCCGAAATTTTCCAGCGCCAAATCCTTCGCCGGCAACGCCTCGTGCCGGGCCGCTGACCATGACCGGTCAGGCTTAACATACGCCGGGTCGAACAAAATCACGCCGTCGCCGACACCGTCCGCGAAGCGCGCGTACGCGGAGCGTGACAGGGCGCAAAAAAATCCGGACGCTCAACCACGGGACTGTCAATCGCCTCGTCCGCCATCACAACCTGGCTGCGCACATAGCCGCCGCGTGTCTCGGTTCCGTGGCTGACGAGCATCGTCGCGTGCCGGCCGGCATGCACGGCGGCGGTGGCGAGAATTTGTCCCAGCTTCACGACGCCCTGCCCGCCGAAGCCGCTGATGAGAATTTCAACGCGTGTCATGACCGCCGCCTTCCCGGATTTTTTTTGTGAACGCCCGCAACTGCTCGCCGAACTCCGGCGTCGTGTCATGCCCGGCGCGGTGAAAAATTCCCGTCTTGAATGTCAGCTCGCTGGCTGGAAATTCCGCTGACGGTGACGGGTTGGTGCGGTCACGCAGCCAGCGGTGAGCGTCAGCGGGCTGGCGAATGCCGGGCGCCTTGCTGAAAAAATGGGTCACGCACGGATAAATAATATGCACGAGCGAGAAACCCCTGTGCTCAATCGCCTGCCGAATGCCGCTGACCGCGTTGCGCCCCTCGACACTTGTGTAACGCGCCAGAAAACCCGCGCCCGCCGCGCGCAGCATATCAAGAATGTCGCGCCCGTTTTGCATCCAGTTCGGGTCTTGCATCCCGTGCGGGCTGCTGTCGGTCACCGCGCCATCGGGCGTCGTCCACGCATATTGCCCGCCGGTGGATTGGTAGCCAAAATTGTCCGCGACGATGACAGTCAGGTCCGCGTTGCGCCGCGCGCAATGCAACAGGTGCAGCAAGCCGATGCCGAAGGCGTCGCCGTCGCCGACTGTCAGCAGGATTTTTTTCTCCGGAGGCAGCGCCAGCCGCAGGCCCGTCGCCAGCGCGTACACGCGCCCGTGGGTGCCGGCGAAATTGTCGCCCTTCCAGGTGTTGAAAATCTGCCGCCCCGTGCAGCCAATGCCGGCGCCCCACACCAGATCACCGTCAGCGATTCCCAACTGTTCAATTGCCAGCAAAATTTTCTTGTGCACCTGTCCCAAACCACAACCGGCGCAGGCGGTGCTGAGCGCCTTGCGCGGCTTCAAATATTTCGTCGCAAGCCGGTCCATAATTTTACCACGCCTCCTTTGCAAAAGGGTCGCTGACCGTCAGCGGCCGACCCGCTGACAGTGACCGCGCGGCTTCGACGAGTTCCGCCACGCCCGGCAACTCGCCGCAACGGCCGAGAAAATGCGCCCCGCCGCCGCCGGCGCGCTGTATCTCGCGCACCAATTGCCCGTCATAATTCAATTCCACCGACAACCATTTCACAGGCCGCTGACGGTGAAAAATTTCGTCGGGAAACGGCCACAGCGTCCTCAGCCGCAGCGCGCCCGCTTTCAACCCCTGCCGCCGCGCCTCACGCACCGCGCTTTTCACCACACGCGACGGACTGCCGTAGGCGACGAAAATCACGTCAGCGTCAGCGACCTCGATTTCCTCCGCGCGCGGTAACAGGTGGCGGTTGTTGCACACTTTGTAAATCAAGCGCCAGGCGTGCTTGTGCTGCGCCTCAACCTCCTCCGTGTCAAAACCCTCCTCGGTCGGCGTCCAGTCCGAGCACGCCGCGCCGGTGTTGCGCCCGAGCACCACCGGCGACACGTCAAGGTCAGCGGTCGTGGGATAAAAATCCGGGCCGGGATGCGCCTTGCGCTCCGCAACGCGCAAGCCCAGCGCGTCAGCGTCAGCGGATGTCTCCGGCAGCGGCAGCGTCTCCCAGCCGTCGATGACGATTTGGTCGGCGAGCAGCGTGATGGGCATTCTAAATCGCTCCGCCAAATAGAACGCCTCGACCGTCAGCGTGAACGCCTACTGCGCGCAATTCGGCGCGAGCACGATGCTTTCAAAATTGCCGCCGTGCGTCGGGTAGCGGCTCAAATAAAACTCGCCCTGACCCGGCGCGCCCGTGATGCCGCTGACCGGGCCGACGCGCTGCGCATTGACCACGACGACCGGAATCTCGCTGCCCAACGCCCAGCCATACGGGTCGGCGAACAAAATGTAACCCGACCCCGACGTCGCCGTCACCGCCTTCAACCCGCCAAGCGCACCGCCGACGCACACGTGCAGCGCCACCAGCTCGTCCTCCGTCTGCACGTAGTAACCGCCCGCGAGCGGCATCCGCCGCGACATGTTCTCCGCGATTTCCGTCGCCGGGGTGATGGGGTAGCCCGCGAACAACTGGCAGCCCGCGAAAATCGCGCCCTCAGTGATGGCGGCGTTGCCCGTGTCAAAAATTCGTCTCATTAATTCGCCCCTCCGGTGACGGTCAGCGGCTCCACGTCCAGCGCAAAATCCGGACAGGCATAATAGCAGGCCAGGCAGCCGACGCATTGCTCCGGCCGCGCCGCTGACATCGGCCGGAAGCCGCGCGAATTGAATTGCCCGCTGACACTGAACACCTCGCGCGGGCAAACCCCGGCGCAACATCCGCAAGCCTTGCAACTCTCCGCGCTGATGATGACGCGAAATTTTTTCACAATCGCCCGCGGTTGGTCGCGCGGAATTTTTTCAAGCAGCCGCGCCCGCTGAATCTTGCCGTTCGGCCCCTTGGGAAACTGGCTGATGAAAAACACCCGCCGCGGGGTCTTGAACTCCGCGAGCCGCGCGCGGCAATGCGCGATGACCTCGCTGACGGTCAGCTTCCAGCCCGGGCGAAACCGCACGAACGCCGCGACTTCCTCGCCGTACAATTCGTCCGGCACGCCAACCGCGGCGGCAAGCTCAACAGCGGGCAGTTCGTGCAACACCTCGTCAATTTCGCGCGGCGAAATTTTTTCCCCGGCGCGGTTGATGAGTTCCTTTTTGCGCCCCGTCAAAAATAAATAACCGTCCGCGTCAAAGTAACCGAAGTCGCCGGTGAGGAACCAGCCGTCGCGAAAACTTTTTCGTTTTCCGCAATATTTTGCCAATAACCGACGCTGACGCTCGGCCCGCGCACGGCGACCTCGCCGCTGACGCTCACCGGTAGCGGGTTGAAATGCCCGTCCACCACGATGAGTTCATTGCCAGCGGGCAAGCCGACGGAACCGGCTTTGCGTTTTTTCGGCGGCAGCGGATTGGTCGCCACCTGACTGCCGATCTCGGACAAACCGTAAGCCTCGATGACCGGCACGCCGAACGTATTTTCAAATTTTTTCAAAATAGTGACTGTCAGCAGCGCCGAAATATCGAGCGCCCTGTCCCGCGGCCGCGAAAGCAGGATGGACAAAATCGTCGGCGCCGCGCTGAACCACGTGGCGTGACTGTCCGCGATCCAGCGCCAGAAATTTGACGCGCTGAACTTGCGCGGCACCACGGCGCGCCCGCCCGCGAGCGCCGTGGAAATGAGCGTGATGACCAGCCCGTTGATGTGAAAAAACGGCAGCACACACAACACGGTGTCGCTGACCGTGAGCCGGTGACCATCGCGGATGAATCCGGCCTCCGCCAGCAAATTCTCGTGCGACAGCACCACACCCTTCGGCGTTCCGGTTGAACCTGAGGTGAACAGCAGCAGCGCCTCGTCATGGTCAGCGGCGCCCGTGAAAATTTCCCAGCGCCCCCGCGAAAACACCCTCGCCCCGATTTCTTCCCCGCCAACCCAAAACCGGCGCGGGCGATTTTCCGTCACCGTCAGCGCGGAATTTTTATTCATCACCACCGCTCCGGCGCCTGACAGCGCGAGTATTTTTTTTAACTCAACGTCCGTTAACTCCGGATTCAATGGCACTGCCGACGCTCCCGCCAGCAGCACGCCCAAAAACACCACCGCCCAGGCCGGACTGTTCCCCATGACCACGGCGACGCGCTGACCGTGACCGACTCCCGCGTCCCGCAATTGCTCCGTCACCGTCAGCGCCAGCCGATAAGTTTCCGCGTACGACCACGAAAACTTTTCCTCCGGCGATGACAAAAACACACGCGCCCCATTTAATTCCGCCCGCCGCGCCAATAATTGCGGCAGGGAAGTGAATTTTTTCAATTGTTCGCACTTAAAACCCATAAATTAAACTTGAAATATAAGATTTATTTTTTATTTATAAAAATTATCAAAATAATATGATTTTTTGTGGTTGCCTAATTTAACAGATAAAAACAACTGTCATTCCAACCCAAACCATCTATTATGAGGTCATGCGTATCGCCGTTCTCTCCGACACTCACGATCACCTGCCCGCCGCAGTCACCGACACCTTGCGCGCCGCTGATGTTGACGAAATCTGGCACCTGGGCGATGTCACCGGCCCGTCTTTGCTTGATGAATTGCTCACCATCAGCGCCCCCCTCCGCGTTGTGCGCGGCAACTGCGATTATAATCACGACTGGCCGCTCATCATCGACCGCGCCATCAGCGGCGTCCGGTTTCGCCTGCAACACCTCCCGCCCGCCGCGCGTCAATTTCCCGCTGACATTGACATTCTCCTGCACGGCCACACCCACGTCCCGCGCGACGAGACCGTCAGCGGCCTCCGCCTTCTCAACCCCGGCTCCGTCGGCAAACCCAACAAAGGCGCGCCACCCAGCTTCGCATTCCTGAGCGTCGGCGCCAGCGGCGAAATCTCCTGGGAAAGCAAGCTCATTTGATCTTTCCGCCGCTGAGGGTGACAAACCTTGGCGCCTGGGGGAAGGTGTGAGAGTCGGCGGGGCCAAGTGGAGTTCTGTCAATCCCGCGGGTGCCCCGCGCTGAGGTTCAACGTCAGCGGCGGGGATGAACAATTTCCCCCGGCGCTGAGGATGCGAGTCAGCGGCTGACCAGCGGGCGGGAGAGTTAGAACTGGTATCTGTAACCCGCGTTGAGGCCCCAGGGTTTGTCGAACTTGGCGCCGAAGGAGGCCTCGTAGTCGAGGTGGAG
>JAITHY010000160.1 GCA_031279715.1 Verrucomicrobiales bacterium
TCACGTCGCCGCCGCTGCCGGTCAGGGTCATGCCCATGCTCGTGCTCCAATGATTGATGCCGCCGACGGTGCCGCCACCCAACTCAATCCTCGCGTCCGCCGCGCTCATGCCGCCGCCGAGGAAGAACACTTCCTTGGTGGTGACGTTGTTGCCAAGATACAACGCGCCGCCGGTGAGCCGCAGCGTGGCGGTGGCGTTGGTGTTCGCCGCCGCCGAGGCGGTGTTGCCGCCGAAGTCTATGAAGCTGGTGGTGACGGTGCCGCCGTTGATGGCGAGCAGGGCGGATTGGTTGACCGCGCCGCCGCCGCTTTGCAGCAGGTGGATGCCATTGCCGCCGTTGCTGCCAACCACGCGCAACAGACCGCCGCTGACGCTGACCGCGGCGTTGGTGTTGGCGGCGCGGCTGACGTGGAGGTGCCACTCGGCGTGCACAGTGCCGGAGGAGATGTTCAGCGCCGCCGTGCGCGGGGCGCCGACGTTGCCCGCGTTTTGCACGATGGTAATCTCGCCGCCGCGCAGCCAGGCGTCGGCATGATTGACGTTGTACACGGTGTTGCCGCTGCTGTTGCCGATGCGGACTTCGTTGTTGCCGGCGGAGAGGAACGCCGCGCCGTGGTTGATGGTGCCGGTGACTTGGAACTGGTTGACGCCGGTGAAGGTGCCGCTGAGGTTGACGGTGGCGTTGTTGGCGATGACATACCAGTCCTGAGTGCCGTTGTCCGGCTTGTGGAACGCGCCGCCCTTGTTGATGATGAGCGTGCTGTCCACGCCGACGACGAAGCGCTGGTTGCCGTTCACGCTGGTGCCGCTGTAACTCAGCGCGGTGTTGAACGTCACCGACGAAGTGCCGCCGATGTTGAGGACGTTGTTGCTGAAGCCGGCCTCCCCGTGGGACATGGTCCATTGCAAGGGGCCGCCGTTGAAGATGTAGGCGCCGGTGAGGTCGAGGCTCTGGAACCGCGCGCCGGCGGGGGCGACTTGGATGGCGACGGGCGTCTGCATGTCAATGAACTTGGCCACGTCGGGCGCGCCGACCTGACTGTCCACCCACGCACCGGAACTCCAGTTGGTCGCGACGTTGTCCCACACACCGTCGCCGATGGTAATCCATATATTGGTAGTTTGAGCGCTGACTGTCACCGCTGCCATGCCGCTGAGAGCCAGCAACAACGCGGCCCGTTTGACTATCCTGTTTGTTTTCATTTGATTTGACATAATGACTCCTTGATTATTGGTTAAAACAGCGCCATCCACGCGGCATAGATGCCTCATCCATGCCGCGTGGATGTCCCGTCGAAGGGGCATAGATGGCGCGTCTATGCGGCGTAGATGACCCATCCATGGCGCATAGATGACCCGTCAAAGGGGCGCAGATGCCCCGTCTATGTGGCATAGATGACTCGTCTGCGCCGCATAGATGACCCGTCAAAGGAGGATAGATGCCCATGCCTTGGGCAATAGATGACTGGGCTGGGAGACTTATAGCTCCTAATAAGGAATATTTTAGACAGAACTTAGGCGCGAGAGCGCGAATCACTAATCTCTTTTGCTATCGTCTTCATTCTCAGCGTCTTCTATAATTCGATTTATCGCTTAAGTCGCATTGCAAAATCTTATCAATAACATCGAACGCGCGCACTTTACGCTTAGCTGACTCTTACTGTCAACTATTATTTATCGTGCGGACAAAAATTAATTCTTGGCGGGCGATGGCATAACGTTGGGTGATTACTCCACCGGCCCGTCCAGCAGCAGGTCATGTCCTTTCTTGCCAGAGGTTTTGGTGGCGGCGCCGGCTTGGAGGCCGGCGTCGATGTATTGCCCGCCGGCGGTTTGGTGGCAGTGGACGGCGATGATATTTTTGCCGGGCTTCAGCGCTTTGACGGCGGCGGCGTCCAAGGGGACGGCCTGATAGTCGCCGAGGAAGCCTTTGGCGGTGAATATCAGCGCGCCGTTTAGGTACACTTCAACATCCTCGTCGTGGTGAATCCAGAGCGTCAGCGCCGCCGGAAGTTCGGCGACATCAAATTGCTGGCGCAGCCAAATGTCATCGCTGTGCCACGGGGTGCGCGGGTTGCCGCCGGGGACGCCCGTGCCGAAGCCACCGGCGCCGGTTTGCCAGACGCTGTCGTTGAACGTCAGCGTCTGCCAGTCATCGCCAGCGGGCGCGGCGGTGGTGTAGCGCCATGACGACTCTTTATCAGGACCGCCCTTGACCAGCCAGTTGGTTTTCGGCTCGACGAATTTCACGCCTAGATTGGCGAGGAGTTGGCGCCAGAACTTTTCCGGCTCCTTGCCGGCTGGCAAGTCCAGTGTGGTGACCAGCAGCGTGCCGCGTTTGGCCGGAAGCTCCACCAACGCCGCGCCGGCGGGTTTTTTAACATGCTCGTAGATTAGAATGGAGCCGCACTTGGAGCGTTCGGGTTGTTGCTCGAACAAGCTCCAGTCAGTGTCAGCGGCGCGCAGCAAAACTTTGCCGCCGGGCGCGTCGAGTCCGAGTTTCTGAATTTTTGCGTCGCCGGATTTGGCGACGAAATACAAATCCGCCAGCGCGAAGCCCATTGTCAGCGGGTGCTGACGGTCAGCGATTAACGAGGTGGCGTAACGGTCGGTGACAGTCAGCGGTTGGTTGAACAGCGGCTGGACATTTTTCAACGCGCCGCCGTCGCTCACCATCACCAGCGCGGTGCCGTTGGAGGAGAGGATTTTTTTCGCCTTGTCCGCGGTGTCAGCGCCGGCTGTGGCGGCGTCAATGATGAGCAGCGCGCCGCCGCCGCTGACGGTCAGCGGGACACCCAGTTCAAGCAGGCGCTGCGCGAGCCTGCCGTTCAAATCGCCGGCGAAACCGACGGCGCTGACGCTCACCCGCGGCGCGGGATGCGCGGGCGGCGCTGACGGTGACGGGAATTTGTCCCATTTGCACGGTTGCGGGCCGCGCGGGTCGAACGCGGCTTTCATCGCCTCGAACATCGCCAGCGGTTTGTACGCGGGCAGCGACGGGTCGAAGCCGGCGTTCAACGTCATCACGTAGGGCGGGATGCGCTCGACTTGCATGCCGGGCTGACCGTCAGCGTAGTCGGGAAAAAAGACGCCGTCAGCGAGGCCCGGCGGGCGCTCATCCGTGTAATAGCCGAGCGGCAGCTGCTCCAAGCCGAACCATATCAATTCACTCGCCGAGAAAAAATTCAACTCCGGCACGATTTTTCTCGCCATGATGTACAAGTCCGCCGCCAGCGCCTCGTTGCGGCCCGCGTAATTTTCATATGACCGGCCGCCGTTAATCTTCGCCGTCAGCGGCGGGCCGGCGTAATAGGTGCCGCCGTGCTCGCCGATCATGCGCGGTTTGTTGACGGCGCCGAGGTTGTCCTTCGGCAAGCCCATGCCGATGTGGCGGCTCCACACCGGCAGCGTGCCATCGAGGTCCTCGTCGCCATCCACGGAAATCCACTGCCGCGTCGGGTCGAG
Source organism: Verrucomicrobiales bacterium (assembly GCA_031279715.1). Lineage (GTDB taxonomy): Bacteria > Verrucomicrobiota > Verrucomicrobiia > Methylacidiphilales > JAAUTS01 > JAIRPN01. The sequence goes on from JAITHY010000160.1 coordinate 3,467, forward strand.
CTTCAGCGGGCACCGGGCGAGAGCCTTCAATTTCGCGTAACCGGATTTTTTCTCATCGTCAGCGGACTTGAAGAACAGCGCGAACATCTCGTTGCCCGGCCCCCAGCCGAAGACGCTCGGATGATTGCGGTCACGCAACACCAGGCCGTCCACGTGCCGCTCCAGCCGCTCCCACGTCACCGGTTCTTTCAAATTCAAGTTGATGCTGGAGCCGAAGATGGAGCTTTCGTCGAGGATGCAAACGCCCATTTCGTCGGCGAGGTCAAGCCAGAAGCGCGGCATGATGTTCGCGTGCGGGCGCAGCGCGTTGCCGCCGAAATCCTTGATCATTTGGAAATCCGCCAGCGCAAAACGCCGCGAGCACACATACGGCCCGAACGGATGCGTGAAATCGCCGATGAGCCTCAGCGGCTTGCCGTTCAGCAAAAAATCGCGCCCGCTGATGGTGAACTGCCGCCAGCCGAAGCGCGTGTATTTTTTATCCACGACCTTGCCGGCCTCGCTGACGCTGACCGTCAGCCCGCTCAGGTTGGGCGCGTCGGGCGACCAGAGTTTCAGCCTGCCGGCGACCGTGGCGCTGAGCGTCAGCGTCGCCCCGCCGCCGGCGGGGACGGTGATTTTTTGCGGCGCGACAGCCAGCGTCGGCGCGTCGAGTTTCCATTTCGGCGTTGCGTCACCGGACAAATTCATCCACGGCGCGACCTCGCCGCTGACGGTCACCTCGCGCTGGCGCTGGGCGTCGTTGCGAAGCGTGACCTCGACCATCAGCGTGTCCTTGTCCACGAGCGGCTGCACGAACACGCCGCTGACGCGCACCTCCGGCACGGCGAGCAAATACACGTCGTTCCAAATGCCGGCCAACTCGTCCATGTTTGAACCCTGCGGATACGTGCGCTGCTGCCCCGCCGGATAATCCGGCGAGACGATGTTGAACAAATTGCTCTTGCGCACGCCGACGAGCAACTCGTTGTCACCGTCAGCGACCAAATCCGTCACGTCAAACTCAAACGGCAGGAACGAATCAAAATGCCCGCCCGCCGGTTTGCCGTTGACCAGCACCTGCGCCGCGCCCGCCACCGCCTCGAAATGCAGCACCAGCCGCTGACCGCGCCAATCCCCCGGCACACGAAAAATCCGCCGCAGCCAGCCCATCCGCGCGCCGTCCCACGCCGCCGGATAACTCGGATAATAAACGGAATCCGGCGCGAAATTTTCCGGCTTGCGCCCGTTGCCCCACGTGTTGACATTCCACGGCGAGGGAATTTTAATCGGCGTCGCGTCCCACTTGTCCGCTGACGGTGGCGGCAGTTCCGGCGCGACGCCGCCGCCCGCCTTGAAAGTCGCGGGCACCGTCAGCGGCTGGAACTGCCACTTCCCGTTCAGGCACAACTCCCGCCGCAACGGTTGCTCCACCGGCGCGACGACACCCTCGGTCGCTGAGAATGACCCCTTGAATTCGACCTGCGCGCCGACGCTCACCGTCAGCAACAGCGCGACCCCGCCATGCCTTAGCCAATTTTTCATTGTTGGTCCACGTTATAAGAAACGTTTTCGCTGGCAAATTTTTTTCCATGTCATATTCTCCTGCTCTATGTCCAAAACTCCCGCGCCCGCTGACAGTGCCGGACTGAAAAACTATGTTTTCAAAATCGGCCGGCGCTGCCGCGAATGGTTCCTGCCGCTGGAGAGCACGGGCGCCGAGGGCTTGCGCCAGCGCGGTGTCATCATCGCCGGCCATTCCACGCTGCGCCCGCCCTATGTGATGTGCCGGCCCCGCCACAAGTTTCACATTCTGCTGCTGCCCTTCACCGGCGAGTTGCGGCTGACAACGCCGGGCAAGCGCGGCAAAATCCGCGCCGGCGAGTCCTGGCTGGTTCCCTTCGGCTCGCTGTGCCGCTACGAAGTCTTGCGCGGAACGGCGGGGATGACATGGTTCCACTTTGACGCCAACGACAAACTCCCGTTCACGCACGGCGGCGCGCCGTTGCGGCTCGACTGGCCGCGGGAAATCATCGACCGGATGCGGTTTTATTTCGAAACCCTCATCCGCGAGGAGCATCATCATGACGGCGCGTTGCGTGAGAAATTATACGAGTTGATTGCCCTTGAGTTGCGGCGGCTGACGTTCGACCAGCGCGACGCCGCGTCCGCCGGCGCGGTGTCCCGCATCCGCCGCGTGTGGGAGGAGTTGGACCAAAACCTGCGCCATGACTGGGACGTGAACGCGATGGCGCGCAAGGCGAATTTTTCCCCCTCGCGGTTTCATGCGCTGTCGGTGGAATATTTCGGCATGACGCCGCACGAAAAAATCACGCGGCTGCGGATGAACCGCGCCCGCGCCCTGCTGCGGCTGACCAATCACAAGGTCGAGACCATCGCCCGTGAGATGGGTTACTCCACCCCGTTTGCCTTTTCCAAGGCGTTCAAGAAAACCACCGGCGCCAGCCCGCAGGATTACCGGCGCGGCACGCGGAATCCAGGCCCGCCCGCGGCGTCCCAATAAAAATGGATATGGCGGCGGTTTACCACCGGTAATATTGCCCCCACCCCCGGCGCGGCGGAAGGCCGGTGAGAAGGGCGTCGGCAACGCGGTGGTTGGTGATGCGCTTGGTGACGGGGTTGAACATCAGCGGAGCGTTGAGGCGTTGGGCGATGACGCCGAGGGAGAAGGTTTGGCTGAGGGTGCCGTGGATTTCAAAAGGCGAGCGCGTTTTTTCCTCGCCACGGCAGGCGCGGAGGAAATTTTTATAATGGTTGGAGGGGCTGGGCGGGATTTCGGGCAGGCTTGCTTTCAGGTCGCGGGCGCGGTCTTCGGGGATGATGGTCAGCGTGCCGCCGTGGGTGCCGCCGCGAAAGGCGAGATTTTTGCCGTGCAGGATTTTTCCGGGGTTGAGTCTCAGCGGCTTGTAGTGACCGTCAGCGGTTGGCGGGACGGCGGGGTCGGGTTTCACGGCGCCGTAACCTTTCGGCAGCATGGGGAAATTATTGACGCCGTCGTGCCACGTGACCGTCAGCGGCGGCATGGCGTCGCGGGCGGGGAATTTGAATTGCAGCGTGGAGGCTTGCGGGAAAATGTAATCGTTGCGGCCGGTGAGCGTCAGCGGCGTGATTTCTGCCGGCAGGCCGAGTTGTAAAAATTCATGCGCGGTGTCGAGAATGTGCGCGCCCCAGTCGCCGAGCGCGCCCATGCCGAAGTCGTACCAACCGCGCCATTCACCGTAATGATAGAGGCGGTTGTAATCGCGGAACGCTGACGCTGACAGCCACGCGTCCCAGTCGAGCGTCGTCGGCGGCGGCTCGGCGGCGGGCGGGCGCGTCATGCGCGGGTCGAGTTTGTGCCAGAGGCGTCCGCTGTTCATGTGGGCGGTGATGGCGGTGATGTCGCTGATGATGCCGGCCTCCTGCCACGCCTTGAATTGAAAATAGTTCGCCTCGGAGTGCCCTTGGTTGCCCACTTGCGTCGCCAACCGCGGGCGTTCGCGCGCGGCGGCCATCAACAGTTCCGCTTCGTAAAAGGTGCGCGTCATCGGTTTTTCCAAATAAACATGTTTGTTGAGCGTCAGCGCCGCCATGGCGATTGGGAAATGCGCGTGGTCGGGAACAGCGATGGCGACGGCGTCAAGGTCAGCGTCCATCGCGTCGAACATTTTGCGAAAGTCCTGGAACTGGCGCGCGGCGGGGAAGGTGGCGAGGGTTTTGCGCGTGTGCTCGGCGCCAAGATCCACATCGCACAGCGCGACGATGTTCGCCTGTCCCGTCGCGGCAAATTCGCTGATGATGCCCGCGCCGCGGTTGCCGACGCCGACGCAGGCGAGCCGCACTTTGTCACCGTCAGCGGCCACGGGTCAGAGTTCCTTGAGTTTGATGTTTTTGAACCACACTTCGTCGCCGTGGTCTTGCAACAGGATGTGCCCCCCGGCGTGGTTGCCGAAGTTCGCCTTGCCCTTGAACTTGCTGGCGTTGACCAGTTCGGTCCAGCCGCTGTTGTTGCGCTCGTAGTCGAGGAGCTTGACGCCGTTGAGCCAGTGCTCGACGTGGTTGCCGCTGACGATGAGGAGCGCGGTGTTCCAGCCGTCTTTGTTAACGGGCTTGTCCTTGGGCGCGGGGATGATGTCGTAGAGCGAGCCGAGTTTGCGGTTGCCGTTGCGGCCGGCGTTGGCGTCGGGGTGCGTGTCGTCGTCGAGGATTTGGTATTCGCAGCCAAGGGTCGCCTCGCCGGTACGCTCTTTGCTGACGAAGTATTTGATGCCGCTGTTCGCGCCCGGGGCGAATTTGAAATCCACGCTGAGGATGAAGTTTTTGTACTCGCTGACAGTCACGATGTCGCCGCCGCCGCCCTTGTGGTGAACGAGGCAGCCGTCCTCAACCGCCCAGCCTTTGTTGGGGAAGTTCTCGCTGTTGGCGCCGCGCCAGCCCTCGGTGGTCTTGCCGTCCCACAATAATTTCCAGCCCTCCCGCGTTTCCTTCGCCGTCAGCGTGTTGTCCTGCGCTGACAGTGACGCGGTGAGCATCAGCGTTGCCAGAAAAAAGAAGGCGTGGTGAAAAAGATTATTGCGAATAATCATAAATTTTATTGCCGGCAATTGTGGCAATCCGGCAAAAATTGTCAATAAAATGCGCGCGTAATTTTTCGCCGCTGACGGTCAGGAATGTTTCTTCCGCTGCAAATGGCGGAGCACCGCCTCGGTGCGGTTGCGGACGTGCAGCTTGGCGTAGATGCGTTTGATGTAGGTGCGGACGGATTCGAAGGTGATGCCCATGCGTTCCGCGATTTCGCTGTTGAAGCAACCGGCGGCGACCAGTTCCAGCAGCTCAAATTCGCGCGGGGCGAGGGTTTCCTCCCCGGGGCTGGCGGCGCTGACGGTCACGGGTTGCCGGAAGTAGCGCACGACTTTTCTGGCGATGTGCGGCGAGAACGGGGTGCCGCCAAAATAGATGTCGCGGATGGCGGCGAGCAGCGTGTCCGGCTCGCTGGACTTGACCAGATAGCCGTTGGCGCCGGCTTTCAACGCGTTGTAGACTTGGTCTTCCTCCTCGTAAATGGACAGGATGAGAATTTCCATGTCGGGCAGTTTTTGTTTGAGCAGCGGGATGCACTCAATGCCGGACATGCCGGGCAGTTTGATGTCCATGAGGACAATCTCGGGGCGCAGCGGCGGAATTTTTTCGAGGGCGAGTTCGGCGGATTTTACCGCGGCGAGGCATTCCATGTCGGCGGCGGCGGTGATGATTTTGACCAGTTGGCTGCGAATGCCCGGGTTGTCCTCGACGATGGCGACTTTCTTTTTGATTTTCACGCGGGCGCTCATGATTGCTTGCCGTTGGGGATGGGAATGGAAAATCGCACCGTGGCGCCGCCGCCGCTGACGCTCACGATACTCAGGGCGCCGTGGAATTTTTCCAAGCGGCTTTTCATGTTCGCCAGCCCGTTGCCGTTGTGTCCGGCGGCGCTGACGGTGAAGCCCCGGCCATTGTCGGCGAGTGTGACGGTCAGCGTGTCGTGCGCGAACTTGACGGTCAGCGCCAGCTCACCGGCGGCGGCGTGTTTGAGCGCGTTGTGCACGGCTTCGCGGAGGGCGAGCACGATATTGTGGCGCCGCTCGCTGGGCACCACGCGGCAGTCGTCAATGAGCGCGGCGTCAATGCGGCAGCGAAGTCCGGCCTGGTGACATTCAGCCCGCACCATGCGGCAGAGAAAAGCGACCAGCGCGTCGAGGTGGTCGTTCTT
>JAITHY010000165.1 GCA_031279715.1 Verrucomicrobiales bacterium
AAAGCCGCAACCCGTGTGCACGTCCTCGTCCCATGTGCCGTCTTTTTGCGTGCGGATGAGGTATTCCACGCCGCGGCGGATGGCGCGGTCATAGTCGTGGCTGCCGATGGCGACCAGCGAAATGAGGCCCCATGCGGTTTGCGACGCGGTGCTCCGCCCGACGCCGCGCAAGTCGTCGTCCATGTAGGAGCCGCACGTTTCGCCCCAGCCGCCGTCGGCGTTCTGTTTGGCAACCACCCAGCGGGCGGCGCGGTGCACGCGCTCGTCGTTCATGTCAAAGCCGATGGAGCGCAAGCCCGGCAGCACCAGCGCCGTTCCGTAAATGTAATTCACTCCCCAGCGCCCGAACCACGGACCGTCCGGCTCCTGCTCGCGGAAAATGTAATCCACCGCGCGCCTCACCGCCGGGTCACTGACGGTGCGCCCCATCAACCCCAGCGCCTCCAGCTTGTGGCCGGTCAGGTCCGCGCTGGGCGGGTCGAGCACCTCGCCGAAATCGCAAAACGGAATTTTCGTCAGCACCGCGCGGTTGTTGTCCTTGTCGAACGCGCCCCAGCCGCCGTTGGTGGATTGCATCGCGCGCACCCACGCCTCGGCGCGCCGCACGGCGCGGTCAATGCGCGCGTGAAACTCAGCGGGCGCGATTTTGCGGATGCGCAACAGCACGGTCAGCGCCACGGCGGTGTCGTCAAGGTCGGGATAAAACGTGTTCGCCCGCTCAAACGCCCAGCCGCCGCATTCCACGCCCCTGACCGTCTCCGCCCAGTCGCCCTTGGTGAAAATTTGCTTGCCCAGCAAATATTCCAGCGCGGGGCGGAAATTCGGGAACGACGCAAAATCCTCGCCGCAATCCAGCGCGCCGGTCATCGTCAGCATCGTGTCCCACACCGGCGATTCGCACGCTTGAATATGGACGCGCCCCTCGCGCTCGTAGGACCAGTGCTGATTCCAAGCGTCCAGCCCCTTCGCGATGACCGGATGCGCGAGCAGGTAGCCCTCCGCGTGCAGCGCGAGCAGCCCGTACACGTGCGGCGGTTGGATGCCGCCCCAGCCGCCGTCGGAATCCTGGTGGCGGATGATCCATTCCAGCGCGCAACGCCGCGCCGTGACGCGGCCCGGCTTCAGCGGCCAGTGGTGGTACCAGTGCAAAAATTTATCCACCGCGCGAAAAACTTCCGGCCAGAATCCTTCCAGCCGGCGCGGCATTTTATAGTCGAAATTTTCGCGCCCCTCCGGAAATAACTCGTCCAGCCGCGACTCCGCTGACAATGGCACGACCAGCCGCCTGGCGCTGACGATGGACAGCGGCACGAACGTCGCCCGCGCCCAGCATGCGAACCAATAGATGTTGAACGGCGCCCAGTTCGGAATGAACATCAGCTCCGGCGGCACGATGGGTGTTTGTTCCCACGGCCACTCGCCGATGACCGCGAGCCAGAATTTGGTGAACACGCGCACTTTTTTCAACCCGCCGTGCGCGAGAATCCATTCCCGCGCGCGCCTCACCGGCTCAGCGTCAGCGGCCATTCCCGCGCTGCGCAACGCCGCGTAACATTCCACCGTCGTGTTGATGTCGCCCAGCGGCGCGTGATTATAAACATCCCACGAACCGTCGTCCCGCTGCTCGTGCAGGATGGTCTTGATGACCTTCGGATATTTCGGGTCGTCCTTGACGCCCAGCACATGCGCCATGAGAATCCACTGCGCCTCCATGCAACAATTGGTTTCCATCATCCCGACCCAGTGACCGTCAGCGGCCTGCCGTTGCGCGACCCACAACAGGGCGTTGGAGATGGCCTGCGTGATGGTCTTGGTTTCCATCTTCAACCCGGTTTTTGTAGCTTCCGCGACTTCCATGATGAGCGCAAGAATAGCGAAAAAATCACAAATTCCAATCCCCAACTTAATGCGGTCGCCGTCAGCGTCCGGCACAGCCGAAAAATCCGTGTTAATCGGTGTCGCGCTCAGGTATGCTTTTGTCATGACGCTGAACATGACTTATCCGCAGGAATTGGAAGCTTGGTGGCTGGCGGTGGCGGGGCGGACGTTGCGACTGCGTGACCCGAAAGCCGTCGCGCAACGGCTCGCGGAAACGGCGGGCAAACTCAGCGACGCCTTCACTGTCAGCCGCGCCAAAAATTTTGCCGGTGGTTACGCCGCCCCGCTGACGGTGGCGGCTTACGGCAATTATTTTTTTCCGCAAACGTACATTCGCACCCAATTCACGGTTGGCGAATTGCTTAACTTTCGCGGTTGGACGCCGCCGAACCCGCTGCGCATTCTCGACCTCGGCGGCGGCGCCGGCGCGGCGCTCATCGCCGCCGTTGACCTTATCGTTAAAAAATTTCCCGGCATGCGCTTTGAGGCCGCTGTCGTTGACCAATCCGCCACAGCGCTGAAACTCCACCGCCAGCTCACCCGCAGCGAGCGCAAGCGCCACCTGTTCAAGTCCGTCACCGTCAGCGCTGATCTCACCAAGCCGGCGGCTTGGCAACTCACCGCGCCGCAAGACCTCATCATCGCCAGCTTCTCCCTGGGCGAGGCGTTTTTCCAACAACCCGACGCCGCTGTCCGTGACTGGCTCGCCCAAGTCCGCCGCCAGCTCAGCGTCAGCGGCGTGCTGGTCATTCTCGAACCCGCGTTGAAAGAAACCGCCGAGCGTCTCGAACGACTCCGTGATTTTGTCGCCAACGCCGCTGCCCGTGACTGGCACATCTGGGGGCCGTGTTTGCACGAGAAGCCTTGTCCGCTGCTGGCGGGCCAAAAACACTGGTGCCACGAAGTCCGCCGCTGGCCGGTGCCGCCCACCGTCAACCGCGTCAACGACAAACTGCGCCGCAGCGTCTGGGACTTGAAACACAGTTTCCTCATTCTTGGCAAAACCCCGCCGCCGCTGACATTGACGAATGACGCTGACATTGACAAAAAAGCGCGTTGTGTGCGTTTGCTGACGCCCATCGTCAGCGGACACGGGAAATTGTTATTGAGCGGCTGCAACGCTGACGGTGAGCACGCCGAATACGACATCCTCAAACGCCAGCTCGCCAAACCCGACGAGAAAAAACTCGCCACCCTGAAACGCGGCGACTTGGGCACCCTCAGCGCCGTGAAAAAACTCGGCGGTCCCCGCCAATACCGGCTCACCAGTCCGGATTTCACTGTCAGCGACGCATAATTGTGTTGTTTTGAAAACACCATGCTGGTAGGCTAAGCACATGAAACCATCTCTGTTCATCACCTTGTTGGCGGCATATGCCGCGTCCGCTCTGGCGATGGATTTTACCACGGAAGACGGGCGGGTGTTGAAGGACGCGCGCGTGCTGAAAGTCAGCAAAACACAGGCGTGGATTTCCTGTGAGGACGGCGTCGTGGCGCTGCCTTTGGGTGAAGCGGTCATCACCGCGTTCCAAATCACCGTCAGCGACGAGCCGAAGCAGCCGTCGAGTTTGTTGAAATCGGAAATAGAAAATTGGTTGATTGACATCAAAAACAACAACATCAACTATCGCCCGTCAAACACGCTAAGGCCGCCCAGGATACAATCGTCAGCGCCAGTGAGGAGGGATCCAAAACCGGTCAAAGAATCGAAGCAGACCTATTACAATGCGGAGCAATTGGCCGAATTGTATGTGCCCGCTGAGGATAACCAGCGGCAGATTACCGTGGTCGGCACGGTCACACAAATCTTCGGACGAAAAAGCTCGTTTAAAATTATTTTGGACAACGCGGTTGTTTATACTTATTTTTCTCCCCAAATTCCAAAGAGTTTTGACATGAGCGGCAACGCCAAAAGCATCGGCCCCTACACCCAGGGTCAGAAATCCCTCATTAGAGGACGCTGCCAGGGCAAGGATTCCAGCGGATACATCATTATCTCGGATTAGCGCTAATCCCCGGAAAACAGCTTCGCCAGATGCTTGAGCGAGAAGAATGCCGCGATCACGCACACGGCAATGATGCCGATGAGAGTGTAGGAAAAATTGTCGAAATAACCCAAAAAATTTCGCGAATAAAGCAAGGTCTGCTCCAACTGATCGATTTGCTCCACCTGCGGCCAGCCGGCTTTCAACACCGCCAGAATATGACCGGCGGACTCCTTGTTTTTGCGCCTTTTGGCCATGGCGTTGGAAAAATC
>JAITHY010000014.1 GCA_031279715.1 Verrucomicrobiales bacterium
CGACGGGAAAAGCAGTTCATCGTTGCGCAAATCGTCGGGCAGCAACTCATACGCCGGGGTGTTCGGGCACCAGTAGTTGACAAATTGCATGTTCTTGGCGGCATTGGCGGGTTCATGGATGAAATTGATGAACGCGTATGCCAGCGCCTTGTGTTTGGCTTCGCGCGGGACAATCCAGTCGTCGCAGGCAAAGGATGTTCCCTCATCGGGGATGGCGTAGCCCATGTCGTCATTGTCAGCGGTCAGTTGCAGCACGTCGCCGCTGTAGCCTTGCGCCAGCAGCGACTCACCGGACGCGAGGCTCGGCTTGTAGGATTCGCTGTCGAATTTGGCGAGGTTCTTTTTCCATTTCAGCACCAACTCTTTTGCTTGCTCAATTTCCTTGGCGTTGGTGGTGTTCAGGCTGTAGCCCAGCGTCTTCAGCGCCGCGCCGAGGACTTCGCGCATGTCGTTGAATAGCATCATGCGTTTGCTGTATTTGGCGTTTTCAAACATGTGCCAAGTCGGCTTGAAGTCCGGAACCTTGCTCTTGGAATAACCGATGCCGGTGCTGCTGAGCATGTACGGCACACTGAACTCCATTTTCGGGTCGAGTGCGAATTTGACGAGGTATTCGGCGTCGATATTTTTTAAGTTGGGCAGGAGGCTGTGGTCGAGCCGGTCGATAAGATTTTCCTTCACCAAAATTTCCACCATGTAACTGCTTGGGGTGATGAGGTCGTAGCCCGCCGCGCCGGCCTTGAGTTTGGCGTGCATGGACTCGTTTGAGTCAAACGTGTCGATGATGACCTCGCAGTCGTGTTGTTTTTCAAATTCCGCGACGAGGCCGGGTTCGATATACTCCGCCCATGTGTAGATGTAGAGTTTGTTTTTGGGTTTGTTACAACCGCTGAGGATGAGGGTCACCGTCAGCGCCAGTATGACTGTCAGTATGTTTTTCATGTTTTTTTATGGTTGATAAAGTGATTGCTCACCAAAACAATGGTGAACGTTACCAGCATCATCAGCACACTCAAGGCATTTATCGTCGCCAGCGAGCCTTTTTTAATGGCGCTGTAAATATACACCGGCAGCGTGGTGCTGCCGGGTCCGGAGGTGAAGAAGGTGATGACGAAATCGTCAATGGACAGCGTGAACGCCAGCAGCGCGCCGGCGAGGATTCCAGGGCCGAGCAGCGGTAGCAGAATTTTCCAGATGATGGTGGGCCATTGGGCGCCGAGGTCTTGCGCGGCGTGGATGAGGGAGTCGTCGAAGTCTTGCAAGCGGCCCATCACGGTGAAGCAGACGTAGCTGACGCAAAACGTGATGTGCGCGAGAATAATGGTGGGCAGGCCGAGCGGGATGCCGAGATTGACGAAGAACATGAGCAGGCTGATGCCCATTAAAATTTCCGGCACCATCAGCGGCGCGTACATCAGCGTGTAGTGCGCGCTTTGAAGTTTGCTTTTGTAACGGTTCAGCATCCACGCGCCGAGCGTTCCAAGAGTGGTGGCGCCGAGCGTGGAGTAGGCGGCAATCCACAGCGAGTTTTGCACCGCGCGCCAGACTTCGCGTTCGTGCATTAGCTTGCGGTACCAGTCGAGTGTGAAACCCTGCCACCCGCCGCCGTATTTGGCGGAGTTGAATGATTGAATGATCAGTGTCAGCGTCGGGATGTAGAAGAAGACGATGACCAGTACGGTGGTCCACGCGGGGGCGCTGCTGCGTTTCATTTTGCCGCCCCTCCGTTTTGCCGGCGTTGTGTGAACAAGGCGATCAACATCGGTGTGAGGATGACCAGGCACAGCGCCGCTGACAGCGCGCTGGCTTGCGGATAATTTTTGTCGCTCAACACACGGCGGGCGATGACGTTGCCAATCATCTCCGCCTGGGTGCCGCCGACCAGGTCGGTGATGGCGTAGGTGCCGAACGCCGGAATCAACACCACCAGCAGCGCCGTCAGCAGCCCGCGTTTGATGCCCGGCAGAAACACCGTCCAGAACGCGCGAAATTGCGACGCGCCGAGGTCACGGGCGGCGTCGAGCAGGCTGAAGTCAAATTTTTCCGCAGCCGCGTAGATTGGTAAAATGGCGAACGGCAACTCCGTGTATACCAACACCGTCAGCACCACCCAAACATTGTACAACAGAGTGGTGTGCGGGTCCATGACGCGGAGAAATTCAAGCAACTGCTTCAGCGGACCTTCCGAGTGCAACAGTGTTTGCCACGCGAGGATGCGGATGAGAAAATTACTCCAAAATGGCAGGATGATGAGCAGCAGCACCCAGCGCCGCTTTGTCTCCGGCAGCCGTGCGATGTAATACGCCACCGGCACCCCCAGCCCCAGGCACAGCGTCGTGCAAATTGCGCTGACCCAGATGGTGCGCCAAATCACCAGCGGGTATGACGGGTCAAACAGACTTTTCACCGCTGACAGTGACCAGCCCTCGCCGATGCCGCCGTTTGGCAGCGCGGGGCGGAAGGCGATGAGAAAAATCAAGACCGACGGAATTAAAAAAAACAGTGTCATCCACCCAAACGACGGCATGGTCAGCCCCCATTCGGGCGGGCGTTTGTGACGGTCAGCGTGGTGCATAAATTAATTATTTCGCCTGTGGGTCGGGCACGGCGAGCAGGTGTTCGTCTTCCGGCGTGTAGCGTTGCAACATGTAGCTGTCGTTGCCATGCCAGCTGATCCACACCTCGTCGTTCCATTTGATTTGGCGCTCCTCCAGCAGGAAGTGAATGTTTTGCTGGAATACGCTCAGCCGGTAGTCCTGCACCCGCACAAAATATTTGGTCTCCGAGCCGAAATAAATAATATCCTCCACCTTGCCGCGCACCTTGTTGTGATACTGATGGTCAGGCGGTTCGTCGAATGAGACGCGCAATTTTTCCGGTCGCACGCTGATGACCACCGGTTCACCAACAGCGTGGTTGTTGTCGTTGTAACAAATCACGTCGGGAAAACCGTCGAGCTTCAGGTTGCAGTAACCGTCAGCGAATTGTTTCACCACCTTGCCCGACTCCAGAAAATTCGTGTCGCCAATGAACGCGGCGACAAAACTGCTCTTCGGCGCTTCATAAATCTCCACTGGCGTCCCGATTTGCTCAATGTGCCCGCGGTTCATCACCGCGATTCGGTCGCTGAGGCTCATCGCCTCGCCCTGGTCGTGCGTCACGTACAAAAACGAAATTCCCACCTCGTCGTGAATTCTGTCCAATTCCAGCAACATCCGTTGCCGCAGCTTCAAGTCCAGCGCCCCCAGCGGCTCGTCAAGCAACAACACCTGGGGTTTGTTAACCAGCGCGCGGGCGATGGCGACCCGCTGTTTCTGTCCGCCGCTGATCATGGCCGGTTTTTTATAGGCGTGCTCTTCCAGGTCAATCATGTCCAGCATCCGCTCCACTTCCGACTTGATGTATGAGCGCGACCGCCCCGCGATTTTTAACCCGAACGCGATATTGTCCCAAACGGTCATGTGCGGAAACAGCGCGTAGTTTTGAAATACCGTGTTAATTTCCCGGTCATTCGGTGGCAGCGCGGTGATGTCTTTCCCGTCCAAAATCACGCGCCCTTCGTCGGGCTGCTCGAATCCCGCCGCGATGCGAAGCAGCGTGGTTTTTCCGCACCCGCTTGGCCCCAGGAGGGAAAATACCTCGCCTTTTTTAATCGTAATGGTGGAGTGATTAACGGCTTTGTAAGAACCGAATGTTTTGGTAATGGTTTGCAGTTCAAAAAAATCGCCCATGACAATACACGTTAAACTGGAGTGGAAAAATCCGTTGGCAATATTTTTTTGCGTCCGTCACATAAATTTTACACAAGCGGCTTGGCAAACTTCGCCGCCATCTGCTTAATCACCGCCAGCCGGTCTTCGGTGGCGGGTTTCGGCGATTTGGCTGTTTTTTTCTTCGTAATTTTCTTCTCCGCCAGCGCCTCGGCGATGCGTTTGGCGCGCGCTGATTGTGCGGGTAACTCATCCGCCGGACGCTGTTCCGTGCCGTCCGGCAAGTACAAATACGCTCCGCAACTTTCGCAAATAAACAAATCATTCGCTTGCGTCAGCCGCTGACGGTTACCGACCGGGATACTGATAAAGCAGGCCCGGCAAATCCAATCCTGCACCGGCGCGATACTGCGCCGCCCCTTTGCGGTGATGCGGTCATGGTGCGAGAGAATCATCGGTGGAATTTTCTTGCGGTGTTTGGCGAGGGCCTTTTCCAAATCCGGACGCTTTTTGGAGCGTGGTCCGGTTTGATTAAGTTCAGCCTCGATGCGAACGAGTGTCACGAGGTCGGTAAGAACTAACTGCGAAGGATGCATGACTCGACCATGCTAACAGTGAGTCCGTTCAATGTCAATCTCATTGTCAGCGAGGGTGGGACAAGTCTTTTTGCCGCTGACCGTGAAGTTGCTCCAAATGTGACCAAAACGTGACTTTTACGTCATCCGCCTGTAACAATCCATCGCCATCTTTTTTCGCGTCGGTTGAGGCGCAATGGTTGCGTCACGTCGACTCCAATAACTTAAATAAAAGGATATGAATAAAATGAAAGTATTGAAACGATTGGGCGCGGCGGCTTTGGGCGCGGCGCTGACGGTGACCTCGGTTTTTGCCGAGGGTGCGGACGGCGGGGCGTTGATTGACGCCTTGATTAAAAAAGGTGTATTGACCTCGCAAGAAGGCGAGGAAATTCGCGCGGAAATGCTGAACGATTATGCCACCACACCCGGCGGCTTCCTCAGCGTCGGCTCCAGCGCGGTGAAAGGCCTGAAGCTCTACGGCGATGCCCGTGTGCGTTATGAATACGACCAGCAGGCGCGCACCAACGGCACGGCGCAGGAACGCAACCGCAACCGTTACCGCCTCCGCGTCGGCGCCGAGTACACATTCGCTGACGGTTACTCCGCCAATGTTCGTTTGGCGACCGGCAACAAACGCAATTCCACCAACGCTGACGGTGGCGCCGGCAACTCCATCTACGGCCTGGACGACACCATTTACGTGGACGTCGCCAGCCTCAGCGCGGAAAAATTGTTCGGCGCGGACTGGCTCAGCGCCAGCGTCGGACGCATCTTGCAGCCGCACAATATCGCGATGGGCTGGACTTGGGACAGTGACATCACCGCTGACGGTGGCGTTCTCAAACTCGGCTCGTGGAAAGTCGCTGACGGTGTCACGCTCGGCACCACGCACGGCGCGTACATTTGGACCGATGGCACGGACAATCCCTTCACTGGCAAAGGCAAATCGGACGTGTGGCTGTTCATCAACCAGCTCGACCTCGGCGCGAAACTCGGCAAGAACTGGAAACTCCGCTTCTCGCCCGGCTTCGTCAGCGCCATCGGTTCCGGCAAGAACAACCTCATCACCACCACGCCCGCTGTCAATGACGTGAGCGACATGAACGTCTTCCTGCTTGATGTCGCGCTCGACACGCCGTTCTTCATCGAAGGCGTCAAGGGCAAACTCTATGGCGAATACGGAGTGAACCTCAGTGCCGACGACTTCGGCAAACGCGTGCTCGCCAACCACGACAGCGGCGGCAACCAGTTCTTCCTCCTCGGTTATCAAATCGCGAAGGGCAAAGGCAAGGGCGCGTGGACGCTCGACGCCACCTACGCTTATTATGAGGCATTGTCATGGAGCGCGGCGTTGATTGACTCCGACTGGAACGGCGGCAAACTCAACGGCCACGGCATCGGACTGAAGCTCGGTTATGGGCTGACTGACAACGTGACTGCCAGCGTCAACTGGCGCAAGAGCTGGCGCATCAGCAGCGACATCAGCAGCAGCGACCTCGGCGGCGGCACGCAAAAGGCCTCCGACTTGGTGCAAGTTGATTTGAGCTGGAAATTCTAACTTAAACCCCAAGACTGGCGGTGGAGCCAAACCCGCTGCCAGTCACCAACAACAAACTGAAAAAATATTATGAAAAAACTATTGTTAACCGCCTTCGCCGCCGCGCTGACCGTCAGCGCCGCGCGCGCGGAGAAACTCGTCATCAAAGGTTCCGACACCCTCGGAGCGAAACTCGTGCCGCAACTTGCGGAAGCCTTTAAGGCCAAAAACTCCGGCGTCTCGTTTGAAATCGCCGCTGAAGGTTCCACCACCGGCATTGCCGCCATCATTGACGGCACCGCTGACATTGGCATGGCCAGCCGTCGCGCCAAGGGCACGGAAGTCGCCACCGCCGCCACCAAGGGTGTGAAAATGTCACCCACCGTGGTTGCTTACGACGGCATCGCCATCGTGGTCAACGCCAACAACCCGCTCAAAAACCTCACCAAACGCCAGTTGGAGCAAATATTCACCGGCGACGTGACGGACTGGAGCGCGGTCGGCGGCAAAGCCGGCAAAATCTCGCTTTACACCCGCAATACCGCGTCGGGCACCTACAGCGAGTTTAAAGAAATGGCGATGAGCAAGCGCGACTACGCTGGTTCCTCGCAAAAGCTCGCCGGCAACGAACAAATCGTCGCCGAGGTGGCGCAGAACCCGAACGGCATTGGCTACGTCGGCATGGCCTACGTCAAGGCGAAAGGCCTCAAAGTGCTGTCTGTGGACGGCGGCACCCCGACCAAGGGCAGCGTGCAAGCGCACAACTATCCGTTGGCGCGCAACACCTACTTCTATACAAACGGCGCGCCGCAAGGTTTGGTGAAGAAGTTCATCGACTTCATCATGTCCGCTGACGGTGAGAAAATCATCGACCAAGTTGGGTTCGTTCCGGTGAAATAAATTTGACGGTTCCTATTCATAACTGCAACCCCCAAAGCCGGTATCCACCGCCTTGGGGGTTGTCGTTTGCAACCGGATTCGCTGACGGCGCGGGTGGCACGCTGACTTTCAGCGGCTTTGCCCGAAAAAAGAAAATCCTGGTGTTTTATGCTGACAATGAGGTGCCTCATGCCAGCCCCGACTACGAAGAATCCTTCGGTGATAAGCTTGGCGAGGAACCGGGACTGACGATGAGCCACAGAAATTAATTCTAAAAAAATAAAAATTCGCGCCAATCCGCCGGGCGTTATAAATTTAGCGGATTGTCGCAAGATTGTTTTTATTGACGCCGGCCAGGCGCTGTGGTTCCATTTCTGGTCGCAAATTTAATTGATAGAAAAAACTTATGTCACATGGATTTAAAATATTAAGCGCGGAACAGGCCGCGGAACTTATCAACAACGGCGAAACCATCGGCTTCAGCGGCTTCACGCCTGCTGGCGCGGCCAAAGCGGTGCCCACCGCCATCGCCAAAAAAGCGGAACGCGAGCACGCCGCCGGACGCCCGTTCAAAATCGGTGTTGTCACCGGTGCGTCCACGGGACCTTCGCTTGATGGCGCGCTGACGAAGGCGGATGCCGTCTCCTGGCGCACTCCGTATCAGTCCAACGCGGATTTGCGGAAGGCCGTCAACGGCGGCGCCATCCGCTTCTTTGACATGCACCTGTCGATGACCCCGCAGGCAGTCAACTACGGCTTCCTTGGCAAGTTTCAGTGGGCCATTGTCGAGGCCGCGGACCTCACCGCTGACGGTGAGATTGTCCCCAGCACCTCCGTCGGCGCCAGCCCGACCTTTTGCCATGTCGCCGACAAAATCATCGTCGAGTTGAACAAGCATCACCCGAAAACTCTGCGCGGCTTCCACGACATTTATGAACCCGCCAACCCGCCGCATCGCCTGCCCATCCCGATTGTCAAGCCGTCCGACCGCGTCGGCACGCCGTTCATCAAGGTTGACCCCCAAAAAATCATCGCTGTCGTTGAGACCGACCTGCCGGATGAAATCAAAGGCTTCGACGCCCCCGACGCTGTCACTGACCAAATCGGGCAAAATGTCGCCGACTTTCTTGCCGCCGAAGTACAAGCCGGGCGCATCCCGCGGGAATTTTTGCCCATTCAATCTGGCGTCGGCAACATTGCCAACGCCGTCCTTGGCTCCCTCGGCAAACATCCGGGCATCCCGCCATTTGAGATGTTCACCGAAGTCGTGCAAGACGCGGTGATTGACCTGATGAAAACCGGCAAGGTGAAATTCGCCACCGGCACCTCCCTCACCGTCAGCGCCGACAAATTGCAAGAAATCTACGCTGACCTTGAGTTCTTCCGCACGCGCCTGTTGCTGCGTCCGCAGGAAATCACCAACCACCCCGAAATGGTGCGGCGCCTTGGCATCATCACCGTGAACACGGCGATTGAGGCGGACTTGTTCGGCAACATCAACTCCACCCACATCCTCGGCAAAAATCTGATGAACGGCGTCGGCGGCAGCGGCGACTTCACCCGCAATGGCTACATTTCCATCTTCACCTGTCCGTCGGTGGCGAAAGGCGGCAAAATCACTTCCATCGTCCCGATGGTCAGCCACACCGACCACAACGAGCATTCTGTGCAAGTCCTCATCACCGAACGAGGCATCGCCGACCTGCGTGGCAAGACCCCGAAGGAACGCGCCGCCCTCATTATAGAGAAGTGCGCCCATCCCGATTATCAGGCGCAATTGCGCGGCTATCTGGACAAGTACCTGACGCAAGGGCACATCCCGCAGAGCTTGGAGGCGGCGCTGGCGATGCACCGCCAATTCGCCGCCACTGGTGACATGCGCGGGGTGGATTGGACAAAGTTCGGCAATTAAAAATTACCGAGCCAAAAACACCGCTGATCGTGAGCTTCACTGTCAGCGGTGTTTTGGTATGGAGCGAGCGGAATGTTTGCATTTCATGCGCTGGGCATGATGTTGCCCGTCTTCCGCGTAAAAAATCCGCTGACGATGAAATCGGCATTGCCAAACGCCAAAAATCCGGCATCATTTCCGAACGCCTGCGCGAGCGGCGGAGTAGCCAAGTGGTAAGGCAGGGCTCTGCAAAAGCCCCATTCACCGGTTCGATTCCGGTCTCCGCCTCCATTTTCTTTTTATGAGTAACGATGATTTTAACCTTAATCTGGACAGCTTGTTTCAGCCCGCCTGGGCGCAAGGTTCCATTGAGCAGGATTTGCTGAAAAAATTTGGACATCACGCCGACCACCCCGAACATTCCGGCCAAGATGGCGAACGTCACGGTCAACGGCGGCGCGATGGTGAACGGCGCGGCAAGCGACGCGGTACGCGCGCTGACAATGACCGGCGCGGCAGGGATTTCGGACGGCGAAGGGACGGCGGCGGGCGTCACGGTCAGCGGGTTGAACCTCGCGCCGACCTGCGCCGCGATGAATCCGCGCCGTTGCCGGATGTGGAAGTCGAGTTTTTCCCCGAAGAAAAGGGTTGCGAACAACTCGCCGCGCAGATCAAAACTTCTGCGCGCGCGTGCCCGCTCTTCAAGCTTGCGTTGCTGTTGCTGGACAAAGCCAACTGTTACAATGTTCGGTTGACAGCGAAGAAGAGCCATCAGTCGCTGTTCATCTGCGCGCTGGACGACTCGCCTTGGGTGAAGGAAAACGAGGCGGTGTTGCATGTTCTCAAAAATCATCTGGCGACATTTTATCAAGCCGAGCGGGTGCCCGTGGAGCCGCCGAAGGGTGTGTACACGTTCATCGCGCAATATGACGGCGTGTTGTTGGGTCCGCCCAATTACCACGATTATCAAATCAAATTGCACGAGTTGCACGCGGAGCGGTTTGCGCGGCTGCCGTTCGA
>JAITHY010000052.1 GCA_031279715.1 Verrucomicrobiales bacterium
ATTTGCATTTGGTGCAACTGGTTTCCGACCGCGTGTGTTTTTTGAACCGCGAGGTGTGCGGCATCGGCTCCGCTGACGATGTGCTGCGCCACCATTACTTGAAAGGATTTTGGCATCAAAAATGATGAGCGATTTCTGGCAGCTTGAGTTTATGCGGAACACGCTGATTGCGGCGGCGATTTTGGGGCCAACCTGTGCGCTGCTCGGCGTGTTTGTGACGTTGCGGGGCATGGCGTTTTTCAGCGACGCGCTCGCGCACGCGGCTGTGACGGGCGTGGCGCTGGGGTATTTGTTGCGGGAAATTTCGCCGCTGACGGTGAATCCGATGCTGTTCATGTTCGGTTTCAGCGTGGCGCTGGCGACGCTGATGGAGTGGCTGTTTGAGAAAACCAAGTTGAGGCCGGACACCCTCATCGCCCTCAGCTTCACCGGCAGCGTGGCGCTGGGCTATGTCATCATCAGCGCGCTGGGCAAGTTCCGGCTCATTGACGCGATTTTGTTCGGCAGCATTTACGCCAACTCGACGCGGGATATTTTCATCCAGCTCGCGCTCGCCGTGACCGTCAGCGGCGTGCTGTTATGGAATTTGAAAGCCTACGCGCTGGGTATTTTGCAGCCGGACTTGGCGCGGGTGCAGGGCATCAGGCTGGAACAGTTAAATTACCTGTTTGCGATCGTCATCGCCGCCACGGTGACGATAGGATTGAAAATGCTCGGCGCGTTGTTGTTGAGCGCGCTGATTGTCGTCCCGCCGGCCGCGGCGCGATTGGCGGCGGGAAATTTCAAGCAACTGCTGCTGTGGTCGCCCATCATCGGCTTGCTTGCCGCCGCCGGCGGGGTGTTGACCTCCTATTCAATCGACACCCCGACCGGGCCGACGATTGTGTTGGTCAACGTCAGCGTGTTGCTGTTGCTGCTGTTTTTCCGGCTGGCCAAAAATTACGCCGGGCGTCACGGCCCGCCTTGCCGCCGCAAATAAAACGGCTAAATTGAGGATTGTTCAATCCTGTTGTTTATGAATTTTCTTGGCACACTTTGGCAGTCGTTTGTCACCGGCGAATGGCAGTTCACCTTCAGCAGCCCCGCGGAATGGGTGGGGACGGCGCTGTCGTTGTACGGGTTTTATTGGTGCATCCTGAAGCGCCCAGGTTGCTTCATCATTTTTCTGCTTGGCGATGTGTTGTGGTTCATCACCGCGCTGGCAAGTCAGCATTGGTCATTGGTGGCGCAGCAAGTGGTGTATCTGCTCATGGACGCGTCGGGCTACGCGGTATGGCTGGCTCAGCAGCGCGTCGAGGATCAGTCGAAGGATTACTTGCGCGCGCTGGAGGACGAGGTGATGATGCTCTCCGCCAAGCTGGAAGTTTTAAACGAGCGGCAGCAAGAGCGCTAATCGCCCTGGCGCTTTGGCAGGCATAAAATCGACACGACGCTGATGGTCAGCCCCATGATCAGCAAGCATTGCCCCAGTTCCGGCTTAACCTCCGTCACCATCAGCGTCTTCACCGCCACGGCGACGATGGTCAGATTGGGGCAAACGAGGAGAAAAGTTCGCTCATTGCCCGGCAACCAACGCCGCCACCACGCGCGATATAGCGCGTAACGCAACACCAGCAGCGCCCCCGCTCCAGACAACCCGGCCAGACCGAGCCATGAAAACACCGCGCCCGGTGGAATGAGAATGCCGAGGCTGGTGAAAAATACAGGGATGAGCAGCCGCTCCGCGAGCGGACGCAAATGACGCTCCATCGTCAGCCCCTCGTGCGTCGCGCCGCTGATGAACAGGCCGAAAAAAAACGCCGTCTTCGGCGCGGACAACCCCAGCCGCTCACCGGCAGCGGCGACCGCCAGCACCAGCAGCGCGATAAAGTGCGCCTGCCAGCGGCTCGTGAACTCCAGCAAGCGGTTCACCAGCCTGGCAAGAAATTGCGCGCAATATGCCACCACCAGCACCGCGACCATAACGCCGGCCAGATGCAGTGGAATTTTCAAATAATGATGATGACTCTTAATCGTGGCGTCAGCGGCGGCGATGAGCAGCACCGCCAGCACTTCCAGCGCCACCATCCACAACAACACGGCGCGCCTCGTCGCCTCGTCGCGGCGCGGATAATCCCGCCACGCGTGATATGTCATGCTCACCGAACACGCGCACAACGCTGACGCTGACAACAGACTGGCAATCCAATCAAACCCCAGCCACACCCCCGTGACCGTCAGCGCCGGAATTTGCGCCAGCATCCAAAATGCCGCGTTGCGCAACGCCGTCAGCGACTCGCGCCTGCCCGGCAAATCAATTTCCAGGCCGATGGTGAACAACAAAAACACAAATCCGAACTCCCCCGCCTGCGTCAGCAATTGATGAGCATCCCCGTCGCTCAGCGCTCCAAACACGATTCCCGATACGATATAAACCGGATAAACCAGCGCCGCGCGCCCCGCCCGCCGGCAAATTTCCGGCACAATCATCAGCAACAACAGGACAACGATGGCGACTTCAATCTGCGTCATGGCGGCAGTTTAACGCAAAATTTGGGAGCATAACCATTGTTTAGCATCACCGCCTTCCCACTTTTTCCTACGCAAAAATGGTTCTTGGCAGTAACTTGGCAGGGTGCGCGAATTGCTTTATGCGCTGCGGTTCGGATTGCCGCTGTTGGCGGTGGTGACGAATTTGTCGGCGTACACACACACGGTCAAGAAAGGGGACACGCTGTACAGCTTGAGCCGCGCGCACGGCGTCAGTGTCGAGGTCATCGTCAAGGCCAATCCGAATATCAATGCGGCGGCGCTGAGGGTGGGGCAAACCATTGAAATTCCTGGCCAGCCCAATGTCACCGGCAGCGGAACAACTTCGCCGCCAGCGGTGAGCGTCACGGGCGGCGGCGTGCCAACAGTGCATGTCGTTAAAAAAGGCGACACGCTGACGGCCATTGCAAAACAACATAAAGTCACCGTCAGCGACCTCACGGCCTGGAACAAGCTGGCGTCGCCGCAAATCAACACCGGACAAAAATTAAAAGTTTCCGCGCCGCCACTGACGGTGACCTCAACAATGTCCGCCACGGTCAGCGGAACGGACGCGGTCAGCGCTTCCGTCAAGCCCGCGCCGCCCGCGAAGCCGCTGACGGTCATCCAGCCGCCGCCGGAAAAATATTTGTTCGTCTCGCGGGTGAAAAAACAAATCGACGCGCCGAAAATCTCGCGCCAGTGGAAATACATTGTCGTCCACCACAGCGGCAGCCGGCGCGGGAACGCGGCGATTTTCGAGTACGACCACCGCCGGCGCGGCATGGAGAACGGGCTGGCGTATCATTTCATCATCGGCAACGGCACGGACAGCGGCGACGGTGAAATTGAAATCGGCGGCCGCTGGCGGCGGCAACTCAAGGGCGGACATTTGCGCACGGAGTTGACGGAGAACGGCGTGGAGATTAACGAGACGGCGATTGGGATTTGTCTGGTCGGCGATTTTGAAAAGGACCGGCCGACGCGAAAACAGATTGCCGCGCTGATTGAATTGGTCAATTATTTGAACAAGCGGGCGGTGGCGGCGGGTTATGCGAAGCCGCGCTTTACGGTGCACGGGACGATTCACCCGCGGCACACGGATTGCCCCGGCAAGAATTTCCCGAAGGCGGCGTTGTTCAGAATGTTCGGCGCGGGAAGCGGAGAATAATTTATGAAAATTGGCTCGGTGCAAATCGGTTGGGCGCTGACGGTGACGGTGGCGCTGGGTTTTTTAATGCCCTGGGTGCGCTTCGCGCCGACGGCGGCGTTCGACGACCAGGCGGAGATTGTCGCGCAGCTGGCGGAGGATAACTGGCTGTGCGATTACGTGTTGATGAACAACCATGATTGGCGGGCGTTGCGGCAAAATCCGGCGGCTGGGGAGTCAGGCCTGCAAGTCGCGCTGACGGGACGTGACGCTGACGATGCGGCGCGCGCGCTGGCGGAAATTTTATTCGGCGAGGCCGGTTTCAAAAACAAGGCGCTGTTGCTGGCGCCGCTGTTGGCTGCTGCGGGCGCGGTGGCCTTGATGCGCTGGAAGAAGGCGCGGCATTGGCTCATCGCGCTGATGGTGACGCAGGCGGCGTTTTATTTTTATCTGCGCTGGCAGTTGCGCGACGCTTATGTGAACCGGCTGGTGCTGGAATTGAATTGGGGCGTGTGGCTGACGTTGTATGGTCTGGCGCTGATGACACTGATCATGAGCGTGCGCGCGCTACTGCCGCCGAAGGTGAAATGGTAGGGTTTACGATTTGCTTTCTTCGCTGTTGGCGTCGGAGGTGTAAGTAATCGTGCCGGACGGTTTTTCCGCTTTTTTACTGCCGTCGTCATGCAACGCTTTGTTGAATTCGCGTTCCACGTCGTCCTTGGCTTTTTTGAACTCGGCAATGCTTTTGCCAAGCCCTTTGGCCAGGCCGGGCAATTTGTTCGCGCCGAACAGCAGGATGACAATTGCCAAAATCCAAATCCAATCCGAGCCGTGCGGCAAACCAAACGCCAATATTGGTGTAATCATAAAAACCAGTATAGTCATGATCAGCGGCTTGGCAAGGTTCATTTGCGGCTGGACGTTGATGTTTTTTGTTGTACAATCCCCCCATGTCTGCGCGCTCCAAAACCAAGTACAAACGCATTCTTCTCAAGCTCAGCGGCGAGGTTCTGGCCGATAAAAAAGAACCCCTCTCGCCCGCGGTCAGCCGTGGCATCGCGCGGCAGATTAAGGAAATTCACAACATCGGCGTTCAGATTGCCGTGGTCATCGGCGGCGGCAACATTTGGCGCGGGCTGACCAACAGCAACCGCGGCATGGACCGCAGCACCGCCGATTACATGGGCATGCTCGCGACGGTCATCAACAGCCTCGCCTTGCAGGACGCGCTGGAGCAGGAGGGCGTGCTGACGCGCGTGCAGACGGCGATTGAAATGAAAAATGTCGCCGAGCCGTTCATCCGCCGCCGCGCCATCCGCCACCTCGAAAAAGGGCGCGTGGTGATTTTCGGCGCGGGCACGGGCAGCCCGTTTTTCTCGACCGACACGACGGCGGCGTTGCGCGCGAACGAAATCAACGCTGACGTTCTGCTCAAGGCGACGAAGGTGGACGGCATTTACGATTGCGACCCGAAGAAAAATCCGCAGGCGAAACGTTACGCCAAAATTTCCTACGTCGAGGCTCTGCGTCAGCGGCTGCAAGTGATGGACTCGACCGCGTTCAGCCTGTGCCTCGACAACAACATGCCCATCATCGTGTTCGATATGTTCAAGCCCGGCAACTTGAAACGCGTCGCGCTGGGCGGGACCGTTGGCACGCTGGTGACGGAGAAATAACGTCGCTGACGATGAGATTGACCGTCAGCGGCAGTTATTTAGCGGCGCTTTTCAATCATTCATGGCCAAGGGAAACATCGCTTTCACTTTGCAGCTTGTAGGCCGCGCCCGTTGCCATGTCAACAATCATCCCGGGAAATTCCCACGAAATGAAATTGGCGAAAAACCAGCCGTTGACGCCCACGCCCAAATGAACCGTTTTTGGCGCGAAGCCTGAATGGCTGTATTGCACGGTGTAATCTTCCGGTTGGGCGAAACCCGCCGAGGTTGGCAGTGTCAGCGTTATCGGCGTTTTGCCGCGAAAGACGATTTCGCCTTTTTGGTTGGTGACGACAACGTCAGCGTTGGACGGTTTGCTCTTGAGCGCGACTTCCTGTTTGCCGCCACTGACGATGGTCGCGCAGCCAATCATAAACATCGCCACTGACAAAGCCGCCGCGCTGACGGTCACGCGATGCGCCAATGATTTTGTAATTTTTATTTTCATATTTTTTTATCATTCACAAAACCCCGGAGCTTGCGCCCCGGGGTCATGTTTTTCATACTTTCCAATCGACAAGAGGAAAACCAATCGGTCAGAAAGTATAAACTGCTTCGATGGCGACGGTGTGGCCGCTGTCGTGACTTTGCAAGGTCGCGCTGCCGATGTTGTAATCGAGCACGCGGTTGTTGCCCAAATCAAAACGGTATTCCGCGCGAATGACAAGGTTTTCCGCCACGTTGAAACCCGCTGTCAGCGTCGCACTCCACAGGTCGTCGCTGTTGCTCAGACCGACGTAGTGCAGATAGTTGTTATACAAGTGCAGATAGCTGACCCGCGCGGCCAGGCTGAAGATGTCGTTGAATTGATACTTCGCGTAGCCAGCGCCGCCGAACATCGTGACATTGCCAAGCTCAACACCATAATTACTGCCGAGATTGGCATAGATAATGTCGTAATTCACACCGAGCAGGAGCTTGCCATTGGTGAATTTTGGCACCCAGTTGATGATGCCGTCATACACCACGAAGTTGTCTTTTTGCACCGTCAGCGGACCACCAAAACCAGCGCCTGCCAGCGCCGAGGAGATATCACCGGGCAGTGATTTGCCAGCCAAAAAATCCTCGCCGCGCGCATCCCAACTGTAATATAGCGCGTGCTGCCAGTTGGCATTGCCGCCGGGCACGGTGAAATTCACCTTTGCCATGATCCCATAACCATCGCCAGTCGCGTCATGGTCAGCGATGAAACCGCTGCCGGTGTTGCTGTCGAGGTTGCTGCCATTGGCGACCGCCAGACCGAAGTCCACGATGTCGTTCAGTTTGTATTCCGCTGACACACCCGTGAAATAAGTGGGGATGAAAGCGGCGATGTCACCATAGGTGATGTTCAAATTCGCCGGACGGTCGGGCGCTTCATAACCCAGCCAACCGATGAATTTTCCCGCTTTGACCACCACGCCGCTGCTGAGCGGAGCATTGGCGGTGACGTAAGCTTGTTGCAGGAACAGCGATGACGCGCTGCCGCCAGCATCTTCACCAACCATCGCGTCCACACGGAATCCCGCGTCCCACGTGTTTTTCCCTCCGAGGTCTTTGGCCAGCGTCAGCTTGACCGCGTTGACATTGAAATCGCCCTTGGGAGCGAGGTCAGTGCCGTTGCGGAACAAGTTGTAGCCGTTGTAGAAATTGTAGGTATAACCCACATCCACATACCCGCTGAGCTTGACGCCAGCGGTATCGGCCTCGACGTAGTTGATTTTTTCCACTGCTTTTGAAAGGTCTTTTGCGGACGGCGCGGGAGCGCCACCGTCAGCGAACGCCGCGTTGGCAATCAGCGCGGCGCTGAAAAGACCGGTTATTAGTTTGTTCATTTTGTTTTTTCTTTCTTTTGTTTCGCCCGCTGACCGTGACCCGATGACCTTCACCGCCGCCACCATCAGTGCGCTGGTTGAAAAAATATCAAAATCCAAATAGTAGTCAATAGAATAATAGTAGGCAATGTACTGATGTATTCCGTTTATTTCCGTCAACATTACCTGGATGTCCAAATGCGCCGGCAAAAAATCCAATCGCATCGGGCGCGGCTCAAACCCCGTGCCGGTCGAGACTGGATTTAATTTGCCAAAGGACGCGCGCAACATCACCGGACACAAGTTGCGCGAGTTGCGTTACGCGGCAGACCTCAGTCAAATGGAATTGGAGGACAAGCTGGGCAGACTTGGCTACGAATTAAATCAGTCGCTGATTGCGCGTATTGAGTCCGGCAAACGCTCGGTGTGGGATTATGAACTGGTGCTGTTCGCCAAGGCGCTCAAAGTGCCGGTCTGGCGGTTCTTCGGTGACCGTGCCGGTTGACACGCCGCTGACGGTCACGAAGTTTTGGCGTTGATGATTTTCGCCGTGTTGCGGAAATTGACAAACTTCACGCCCTCTACCTCGGCTTCCGTATCGCCGCCATAAATGACTGTCGGCGACACACTATCAGTGCCGGCGATGTTTTGATACGTACGCAAATTTTTGGCAAATGACAGGTCAAACGTCCGTCCGCCCTTGATTTCAAACGGCCTGAGACGGGGAAAGCTTTTTTCCAAAATCAGGTCAACTTCCAAACCGTGCTGGTCGCGCATGAAATACAACTGGCCAAGATTGCCGGTGTTGTAACGCGCCTTCAACGCCTCCACGACCACCATATTTTCAAACAAGCCGCCAAACAACGGGTGGGAGAAAATTTGTCCCGCGGATTGAATGTCCAGCAACGCCGCCGCCAGCCCCGGCTCGGTGAAATAAACCTTCGGCGTTTTTTGCAACCGCTTGCCAAAATTGCGGAAATACGGCGGCAATCGGAACACGATGTGGCTGGTCTCCAACACCGACAGCCATGACGCCAGCGTCGGCGCCGACACGCCGATGTCGCCGGCCATGCTGCTGAGGTTCACCAACTGCCCCACGCGCCCCGCCAGCATTTTGACAAATGTCTCAAAAGCGCGCTGGTTGGCGACGTGAATCAACTGGTGCGCGTCGCGCTCGACATACGTTTGGTAATAGCTCCGGTAAAATTGCGCCGGACGGACGGTCTCGTCATACAGGCGCGGCATGAAGCCCCTGAACAAATATTCGTCGCGGTCCAGCGTGACGCCGGCGGCGGACAATTCGCTGATGGACAGCGGCAGGAGCGTCAGGTAAGCGGCGCGGCCCGCGAGCGACTGGCGCACCTCCGCTTTCAAGCGCGGCTGGTGCGAGCCGGTCAGGATGTATTGCCCGTTGCGCTTGCTCCCGTCCACGATAACTTGCAGATGGCTGAGCAACAGCGGCGCACGCTGCACCTCGTCAATGATGACCGGCACCGGATATTGCCGCAAAAAATCGCGCGGCGCGGCCAGCGCCATTTCGCGGACATCCGGCTCCTCCAAGTTCACGTAAGCATGGCGGGGAAACACCTGCCGCGCCAGCGTGGTTTTTCCCGACTGGCGCGGCCCGTTGATCACCAGCACGCGAAACTCGGCGGCCAATAGCTTCAAGTGCGACCGGATGGCTCTTAAAATCATACCATTGGCAAAATACCACCAAAGCGGGAGATGTAAAGTTTAACTTTCAATCTCCCGCAGACGCCATTTCGGAAAATGCCGCTGACGATGAGGGTGAGTATCAGCGTTCGGGCAGTCTGGATTTCAAATCCGCGATGAAGGCGTCGCGGTCTTTAGGGGAAATGAGGGTGAGGAGTTTGCCGTTGGCGCCGCGAATGGCGACGCGGTTGATGGACAGCGCGGGGGCGCTGAGCGGGTTGTGAGTTTTTTCCGCGTTGTGGATTTTGGTCAACGGGATGGTTGAATTGACCAAAATGCCGCCACGAATTTTCAGCGCGTCCTTGGTCAGGGTGTAACGGCACGGGAGGGTAAGAACCGCGATGAGTCCGGTTGTGAACAAGCCGCCGCCAATCATGACCCACCGTATTTCCTTGGTGGTGACGCCGGCAGCGAGCATGATGACCGGCGGCGTCACCATCAGCGCCACCAGCCACCAGTCCGCCGCCGAGGAATAAATTTTATCCATCATTGCCACTGATGATGAACATTGCGTTATGTTTGGCAAGTTGCTTTTCGGTTAATTGAAAACTGTTGCAATGCGCGAAACCGCTGGCAGACTGTCAGCGGAAAAACTTGGGAGAAACATTATGGCAGCCGACGAAATTTTATTTGAAGCCGAGGAAAAGATGGACAAAACCCTCCACAAAATTCAGGAGGAATTTTCCGCCGTCCGCACGGGCAAGGCGTCGCCCGCGCTGGTGGAGCACATTCGCGTGAACGCTTACGGCACGTCCATGACGTTGCGCGAGATGGCGGGCATCACCTGCCCGGAGCCGCGGCTGGTGATGATTCAGCCGTGGGACGCGGCTAACGTTGACCCCATCCGCAAGGCGATTGAGGAGTCGAAGCTCGGCGTGAATCCGCTGGTGGACGGCAAAATTATTCGCATTCCCATTCCCGAGTTGTCCGAGGAGCGGCGGCGCGATTTGACGAAGGTGGTGAAGAAAATTTCCGAGGACGGCAAAATCGCCATCCGCGCGATTCGCCGCGACGCGATTGATCATCTCAAAAAGGAGCAAAAGGCAGGCGACCTCACTGAGGATGAGCTGGCGACTTCGGAAAAAGAAGTGCAAAAACTCACTGACGCTCACGGCGAGAAAATCGACCACGCGCTGGCGGCGAAGGAAAAAGAGTTGATGAGTGTGTGAGCATCAGCGGCGGTTTTTTTCGTGTATTCCGTGTGCTCCGTGGTTAAATAAAGCATGGTTTCCAAAGGCTACGTCGGTTTGTTTCGTTGTGAATTACACGAAACGCACATCAGCGCGTTCGTGCAAAGCTGGTTGAAAAATTTTGACAAAGTGGAGCAACTTGTTCCCGGTCGCGACTCCGGCAACGCCACGTTCACCGTCAGCGACCCCGCGCAAATCATGTGGGCGCCGCACTTGCAATTCCGCGTCATGCTCGGCGAGGATTTTGCCTGGGTGTACGTCAGCAAAGGCGGGCGCGTGGTCGAAACCAGCGGCTTGCCCTACGGTGACAACATGGCGCCGCTCAACGCGCTGGCCGGGTTGGCGGATTTGACGGAAGTGATTGACCAGGAAAACGAACGCCGCCTTGATGAATTGGAGCGCGAGGGCGTGATATAAATTCCACTGTCAGCGCCATGAAATCGTAACAATTTCGCGCCAAAATAATCACCCTTGAAAACCATCCTGATATTCACCGCGGGTTTCGGCGAAGGGCACAACACCGCCGCCCGCAACCTTCGCGACGCCCTGCTGCACGAGAGCGACGGCGCCGTCAGCGTCGAAGTCATCGACTTTTACGCCCTCGCCTACGGCAGCGCCAACAACCTTGCCCGCCGCCTTTACCTCACCGTCATCAACAAAACGCCGCGACTCTGGAATGCCCTCTACCGCCTGCTCGACCGTCCCGGCTGGTTCGAGTCCACGCTGTTCCTGCAACACAAACTCAAACGCCTCATGGCGGACACGCTGACAATGAAAAATCCCGCCGCCGTCTGCTGCACCTATCCGGGTTACAATTATTTGCTGGCCGGCCTGAAAAAAAACTTCCACCACGCCACGCTCGTGACGGACTCCATCTCCGTCAACTCCATCTGGCACCGCGCTGACACTGACGCCTACATCGTCCCCAACGAATCCACCGCCGCCGTCATGCGCAAACACGGCGTCCCCGCTGAAAAATTACATCCCCTTGGCTTCCCCGCGCAACTTGACTTCGCCCTCCCCGAACGCCGCCTGAGCGTCCCCGACCCCGCTGACGGTCAGGCCAAAATCCTCTATATCATCAACTCCGGCAAAGACACCGCCCCCGCGCTCGTCAGGCAACTCCTCACCCTCGGCGGCATCACACTGACCGTCACCGTGGGCAGGGACGAAAAACTCCGCGCCCGCCTGCAAGACCTCACCGCCGACGCCGCTGACCGCGTTGAAATCCTTGGCTGGACCAACCAAATCCCGCAACTTCTGATGACCCACCACCTCGTCATCACCAAAGCCGGCGGCGCCACCACGCAGGAAGCCATCGCCGCCGAGTGCCCCGTCATCTTCAGCCAAATGGTACCCGGACAAGAGGAAGGCAACTGGGAACTCCTGCGCCGCGCCGACGCCGGCTATCTCGCCGCTGACCATGAGGAAATCCCGCTGTTAGTGAAAACCATTTTCGAAAACCACGCCAGCCGCTGGCGCCAACTCCGCGCCAACCTGCGCCGCGTCAACCGACCCGACTCCGCCCTCCAGGCCGCCCGTTTCCTGCTGGAAAAAATCATCGACCCGCCTCCGGCCCAAACGCCTCCCTGACCGCGCCATCACCCCGCACCCAACGCTGACAGTGGCGGGGCCTCCGCCGGACTGAACATCACCATCATCAATTGTCACTCTCAGCGGCGAACCGCGCGACGTTGTTTCCGCCGCTGACAGTTCACGCTTGCTAGTTTGAGTAAACGCCAGCTCATGGCGGTGTCCATGAGGTTGTAAAAGGTAAAAACATTCAGGATATTCAACCACGTTGAGTCCATGGGCGCATGTAACGTTTTGATACACGAAACCGTCGGCACAATTACGCACAGCGTATTGCTGAGGGTGAGGATTATCAACACCGCGCGAGGGAAAGACACGGGATTTCGCGGCAAATCGGGGAAACAGCGTGGCGGCGAGTTGCAGGATTGTTAACGAGGTTTGCAACGGCCGTGGGTGAGCGAGAAAGCAAGAAAACGTGCCGCGCAAAGTGATGAGCAATTCAATTCCCGCCAACAGGCGCGCAGAAAATCGTAATTGGACAAATTTTTATGGTTGGGAAATTAGCGCAAGGCATGAGATTGGGAAGGAAAACCAGCGCCGCTGAAGATGACTTATGACAGACATAGTCAGAATTTAATGGCAACCGTGGAGAGAGACACCACAGTCACCAATGCTTGTCGGCAAGTTCACCGTCAGCGGCGATTAGTATTATGAATAAATCAGAGGTTTGGGATCTTTGGTCACCAATGCCTGTCGGCAAGTTCACCGTCAGCGGCAACGCAACAAATCGTGAAATTTTCAGCCTACGGCACTTGTCACCAATGCCTGTCGGCAAGTTCACCGTCAGCGGCGGACAGGCAGGCACGGCAAACCGAAAACGACGAAGACACGTCATCAATGCCTGTCGGCAAGTTCACCGTCAGCGGCTCCGGCTTGGCAACTCGTTGTCGCACAAGCTCCCAAAACCTGCCGCGGTCGGCAGACGTTTGTTGATGTTAATTTCCATGTTTTACGATTCCCATTTTCAGTCGCTTTTCCATGCCAAAGCCGCTGACGGTGAAAGACTTGAGCGCCCAGGTCGGCAACTGCCGCTGTTTGACGCCTGCCGGCTGCCGACCTGCAAGTCGGCACGCTAACGGTCAGCGGCAGTGTGGGGCTGAAAAATATCCGGTTCATGGCGCGCATCGGTTAGCATAACCGCGCGCCGGTTAAACTCAAGATTTTTTCCTTCAGCACGAATTTTTCCGCGCCGCTGACGGTGACCACGCGCTCACACGATATAGCACACCACTTTTTCGTGGCAAACCATGGTGCCGGCGGTGCGGATATTTTTGGCGTTTTTGGCGTCGAGTTGATAGGCCACCAGACGGTCTTCCTCCGGGTCTATTTCCAGCAGCACGCGCCCCCAAAAACGCTCGAATTGCTCCTGCTCCAAGTGGCATTCAAACACCGAGTATTGCACGCGCAAGCCAAAGTCCTCGCAGATTTTCGCCACGCGCGCGAGGCGTTTGTGGTCGGTGATGTCGTAGCTAAAAATAACCAGCATTTGTTTCGCTCCGGGCGGTTTGCCCGCGTAGGGGGCGAGGGGAAACGCCTCGTGCCACCAGCCGCCGGCGGTTTGTTCATCAGGGTTCACGGTCAGTTCATCATAAATGGATTACAGTTGTCGGGTTGTTCGAGCGCGCTTTTGAAGCCGGTGATTTGGTGGTCGAGCGCGTCGCGCAAGGTGGTGCGGTGTTTGTAATGTTCGCTCAAAAATTGCCGTCCCATGCGCTTCTCGTATTGCAGCATGAAAATCGCGCGGCCTTCCTGGTTGAGAAACACGCCGCCGTCGCGATTTTCAAAATGCCGGTGATTGAGCATTTTGTGCGTGAATAAATCCAGCACCAGCGCCTCCACCAGCACGGGGCGAAACGGCTCCATCATGTCCAGCGCCAGCGACCAGCGGTCATCCTCGGTCGTGTGCAACAAGCCCAGCGCCGGGTCGAGGCCTCGCGCGTGCAACAGCGCGACTGTCTCGGTGTAAAGCAGCGTCGCACCGAAGGACACGCAGGCGTTGACCTCGTTTTTCGGCGGGCGGGTACTGCGGCGGACGAACGGAAACTCCGGCGGCAGGAAATGGCCCCACAACTCAAAGTAATGCGC
This sequence comes from Verrucomicrobiales bacterium, assembly GCA_031279715.1. Lineage (GTDB taxonomy): Bacteria > Verrucomicrobiota > Verrucomicrobiia > Methylacidiphilales > JAAUTS01 > JAIRPN01. Next base: position 13,748 of record JAITHY010000052.1, read on the forward strand.
GGCGGCAGCGCCCTCGTAACCACGCAGTTCCTCCAAACCGGTGCAGCGCGCGACCGCGGCGAGGATCCCCTGAAACCATTCGAGATTTTGCGCCAAGTCCAGTTTGCGGTTGGCCGCCATGCGTTGCAAGACACGGCGTTGGTTGTAAATTTTTGCCGCGACGGTGCGCCCGCACTGCCACAGGACGAAATCTTCCTCCAATGTTTTTTGATATTGCAACAGGCGCCAGTTGCCATGCGGCTTGGGCGCGGGTTGCCAAATGCCGCTGACCTGGTTGATGTCGTTGAGCAGGACGACGGGAATGTCGCGCTCCAAGAAAGCGGCCAGCACCGGCGCGGAGCATT
>JAITHY010000098.1 GCA_031279715.1 Verrucomicrobiales bacterium
AACCACCATCCACCGTCAGCGTGCCGGCGCTGACCGTCGTGTCGCCCGTGTAGGAGTTCACGCCGCTGAGCAGCAACGTGCCGCCGCCGGCTTTGGTGAGACCGCCCGTGCCGCTCAACACGCCGCTGAGGGTGATGTCCTGGTCGGCCTCAACGGTCACCCCGCCGCTGGCGTCGCTGAGCGTCATGTTCAGCGCCGAAACCCACCCCGCCGTGCCGGTGGTGCCCAGCGTGCCGCCGCTGAGGGTGACGAGGTAGCCGAACGTGCCGCCGCCTTTGTTGACCATGCCGCCGCCGCCGATTTTCAACACACCGCCGCCGAGGTCAAGCCGGGCGCTGCCGCTGGTGGCGACGCTGCCGTAACCCGCGCCAAGGACGAGTTCGGTGTTGACCACGGCGGCGCCGCTGCCGCTGATAGTGACCGTGCCCGCGCCGCCATTGCCGACGGCGAGGTGGGTGGTCGAGAGCAATCCGCCGCTCACTTCCAAAATTCCGGTGCCGTTATACGCGACTGACAGTCCCCTGTTCTCCTCGTTGCGCGTGTTAATGAAGGTGCCGGTGTTGACGAGCACGCGCCCGGTGTTGTTGCGCCCAATGGTGGTGAAGCTGTTGGTGGTGTCCAGCAATCCGTCAATGGTAATCATCGCGTTCCATCCGTAGCCAATCCAAAACTGGCCGCTGTTGTTGGTCGCGGTAACGCCCTTCCGGATTTGCAGACCAGTGGCGGAGTCGTTGACCCCGCCGATTTTGACGAAGTTGCCGAGGACATAGGAGCCGCTGTTGAGAATCACCGTGCCGCGAGAGGAGGTCGCGGAATTTTGCCCGATGTCACCGAAGCTGCCGCCGCCGTTGAAGATGACCACCCCGGATTGTCCGGAGACGATGTTGTCAAACTGGACACCATTGGATTTCACATAGCTGTTAAACGTGGTCGTCGTGGAATTGGCGGCCGTGATACGCACCGCGTCGCCATTCACGAAGATGGAGCCGCTGTTGAAGACGTAGCCATCGGCGGTGATGGCCAGCTTGTTCGCGCCCTGTGAACCGCTGACCGTGATGGGATTGACGCCGCCGCTGGCGAATGTCAAATCATCCGTCCCGCCGGTGGTGACCGAGCTGCCGCTGACAGTGTCAACCCAATTCGTGCCGGTCAGATTCCAAATGCCGTCCCCGACGCCGGTCCACATAAGCGTGTCCGCCGCCGCGTTGAACGCCGCCATGCCGCTGACAATGAGCGGACACGCGACCCGTTTGATTAGTTTATTCATTTTCATAAAATTTCCCTGTTAAGATTGGTTGGGAAAAAATGCCGCCGCCGATGGAACCTGCTTGCAAAATGCGGAAAATATGCCTTAACGCAACGTTAGATCGCCGCGAGTCTGCGCGAGTCTGCGCGAGTCTGCGCGAGAAGATTTTAAAAAAACCTGTCAAGTCCCCTGGCATATTTTCATTAGTAGCCATGATGGTAATTTTGTCAACTATCCAAAACTCCAACTTAATATCCAAAACTCCTATCACTCCCGCCTCAAAATTAGCGCCGCCCGGCCGGTTTCGGTCAATCAGTCCCCGTGTTCGCCCAGAACAGATACAGCGCGCCGTAGCTCCAGTTCTGCATCTTCACGCCGGGGAAGTTCATCCGGTCCATTTGCAGCGCCATGTACTCCGCCGGATAGCCGGGCGGAAGCCGGAAAATATTCGGCCACACGCGGCCGCCTTTCAGCGTGGAGGGCAGGTCGGATTTTAGCTCGCCAAGATAATTGAGATCGGGGTACGTGTAAATCAGAATGCCGCCGCGCTTGTCCTCGCCTGGCACGGTTTTCGCGCCGGAAAAGACGTAACGTCGATTCCCGATTTTTTGAATTTGCGTGCCGGTGGAATCGTGCGGGACAGGGCCGGAAATTTTCCGGTACGGCCCGTCCCAATTGTCAGACTCAAACAGCATGGCGCGCAAGCCTTCCTTCTCAAACGCGCACGTCAGCAAGCGCCATTTGTCAGCGTCAGCGTCGAACAAAACCGACGGATCCTCGTGGCGGAGCGGGATTTGAAGTTGTTGCGCGGTGAGTTGCTTTTCCTCCATCACGGAAAAACCGCGGCGCGGATCGCGCGTCGAGCGCGCCACCGCCAGCCCGGTCTCGCCGCGCCCGCGCGGGTCAACGGAAAAGCAGCTGACAAACGCGCGCCATTCCCTCGCGTTGTCGTCATAGAACAGGTGCGCGGCGTAATCGTTGCGCAACACACCGTCGCCGCGGTCAAAGACAATGACGCCCTCGAAGCGCGGATCAAACACCGACGGGTCGAGGCTCATCACGCCCTGGCAGGCGTCGGCGGTGCCCAAACCACGGCAGCTGAAGGTGAACCACAGCCGGTTGTTTTCGATGAACGGCTCACCGTCAGCGCGCGTGATGGCGCGGATGTCCGCCTGGCCAATGCCGGAGCTGAGCACGGCGCGGGCGCGGCTGACGATGACGGACGCGCCGCCGGGAACCTTGGCGGTGAGGTTGAACGTGCTGTTGAGGAACACGGCGCGGCGGCGGAAGTCAACGTCAGCGGCGAAATTTTCCTTCGCGGGGAGCGCGCCGAGGCTGACGGTCTGCCCATCCTTGACGGCGAAAACGCCGACGCTGACGCCGTAGAGCTGCACCACCAGCGTGAACGGCGCGGCGGGCGCGGGCGCGCCCTCCAGCGTTTGCTCGCGCGCGAGGGCGCCATTCTTGAACACGCGCAACACCGGCGCCGCTGACGCTGACACGGCGACGGCAACGCCGTTCCCGCGCTCAATGTCAGCGAACTCCGCGGCGATTTCCGCGCCCGCAGGCAGCGTGTCGATGTCGATGAAATGCGTGGCGAACGGGTTGACGCCGCTGACGGTGAGCGCGGAGTCGCCGGCGCTGATGATGAGTTTGCCGTCCTTGATTTGACAAGTTTTTGCGCCGGGCGGGTGCATGGCGTCGAGCGCGAGAATTTCGCCGGGGACGAGTTCACCCAGCTTGATTTCCTGGCTGAACATGAAGCGCCGCGCCGCCTGCCGGTGGAATTTCATTTGCAACGGGTCAAGGTCAACGGCGCAAACCGCGCCCGCCATCACCGTCAGCGCCAGCAACCAAACGTGTGTTTTCATAATCTGTCAATACCCCGCCTCCAATCCCGCGTCAACATATTGCCCGCCCTTGTTCTGCCGGCAGTGGATGGCGAGGACATTGACGCCCGCTCTGAGCGCGCTCACCGGCAGCTCGTGCAACTCGTAATCGGTGGAGTAATTTTTCAACTCCAGCACCTTCACGCCGTTGAGGTAAACCTCCGCGTCGTCGTCGTGGTACAACGTCAGCGTCAGCGACTTGGCGTCCGGGTCCCTCACCTCGAAATTCCGCCGCAGCCAAATGTCCCCGCCCTTCCACTCCGTGCGCGTGACGCTGTTGGGCGGCGCGCCGCGCCCGAAGCCCGCCGCGCCCGACTGCCAGTCACTGTCAGCGAAATCCGGCGCGAACCAATCGCCCGCCGGCCGCGCCAGGGTGTAACGCCACGTCCGCGGCTCCTTGCGCGAGTCAGGCATGAGCACGCTGACGGTGAGCCTGGGCAGCGGCGCATAAAGCGGGCGGTGCCGCTCGGCGAGCCACTCGGCGGGCATCTTCGCCACCTTGCGGTCATAGGTGTAAATACCGTTGATCTCCACCTCCACGTCCGTGGTTTGCGTGTACACCGCCGCCGCCAGGCCCCTCACTATCAGCGGGCGCAAGTTCATCATCAGCCCGGCGTAGCGCTGTTGCAACTCCCCGCTGGTCTTGAATTTCTGGTAACCCCAGTTTTTCTCCTCCCACACATGACCCTCCACCGGCAGCCCCAGCCCGCCGAACTCGCCAAGCACGGACACCCGCTCCGGCATCACGCCATACATCCCCGGCGCGGGATATTTGTGCATGTCCTTCATGTCGCCGACGCCGTAATCCGTCCACCCGCTGGGTCCGTTCACCAGTCGCGACGGGTCGTACCGCTTCACCCACGCGAGCGTTTCGTTCGTCTCGCGCTCGCCGGGCTGCCCCCAGCCCTCGTTGTACGGCACCCACACGACGACACAGGCGGTGTTGTACAGCGTGTCAATCATCGCTTGCAACTCGCGGCGAAAAATCGCCTTCGCCTCGGGTCGGTAGGATTTGTCCGCTTGCAGCCGCTGGCCGTCAGGCAGCTCGTTGTTAATCGCGCTGGGCATGTCCTGCCACACCAAAATGCCGAGCGTGTCCGCCCAGTAATACCACCGCGCCGGCTCGACCTTGATGTGTTTGCGGAGCATGTTGAAACCCATGCGCTTCGTCTCCGCGATGTCCCAGCGCAACGCCTCGTCGGTCGGCGCGGTGTACAAACCGTCGGGCCACCAGCCCTGGTCGAGCGGGCCGTACTGGAACAAAATCTTGTTGTTCAGCGCGAGGCGCGGCACGCCGCTCTCGTCCTTCTGCACGGAGATTTTTCGCAAGCCGAAATAGCTCTCGACCTTGTCCGCGCCGCTGACGATGAGCAGTTGGTACAAATGCGGGCTGTCCGGCGACCACGCCTTGGGCGCGGGAATGGTGACGGTCAGCGGCTCGTTCGCCTTGCCGCTGACACTCGCGATTTCTTTGCCGCCGTCGCGCACGCTGACCGTCACATCCGCCGCCGTGGAATTGACGCTGACGGTCACGCTGCCCCTGTCAAAATCCGGCGTGATTTTCAAGCCGGAGATAAATTGCGCAGGCACCGTCTCCAGCCACACCGTCTGCCAAATGCCGCTGACCGTCACGTACCAAATGCCCTCCGGCTTGAGCTGCTGCTTGCCGCGCGGCTGGTCGCTGTGGTCGCTGGCGTCGAGTACCTTGACTGTCAGCGTGTTCTCGCCGCTGTCATTGAGCGCGTCGGTGATGTCCAGCGTGAACGGCTCGAAGCCGCCCTCATGCGCGCCGACGGGCTTGCCGTTGACGCTGACCTCCGCGCGCCAGTCCACCGCGCCGAAGTTGAGCAGCACGCGCTGACCGTCAGCGGGTTTTTGCGCCGTGAACTCGCGCCGGTACCACAAGGCCTGCGTCGGCAGCAGCGGTTTTTGCACGCCGGAGAGCGACGACTCAACCGCGAAGGGCACGAGGATTTTGCCGTCGAACGCTGACGGTGACGGCGCGTCCTTCTCGGTGATGGCGTAGTTCCACAAGCCGTTCAAGTTGACCCACAGCGGGCGGGCGAGCTGCGGGCGCGGGTACTCGGTCAGCGGCGCGGCGGGGTTCACCTGCTCCGCCCACGGCGTTTTGATTTTGTCGCCGGCGGGGCGCCAGTCAGCGTCAGCGGCGGCGGGGTTGGTGTTGATGATGGTCACGCTCAGCGCCAGGGTTGCGATGGTTTTTTTCATGGTCATTCTTTTCGGGTTTCAAAAACGTAAATCGTTGTGGAACGAAATTGCCCGTCCGGTTTCAATACGGTTGAGGGGAAATTCTGGTGGTTCGGCGAGTCGGGAAAATGCTGGGTCTCCAGCGCGATGGCGGAATATTGCGGGTAAACTTTTCCGTCTTTGCCGCTGATGGTGCCGTCAAGAAAGTTGCCGGAGTAAAATTGAATGCCGGGCTGGTCGGTTAAAATATACATCACACGCCCGCTCTCCGGTGAGTAGACTTCCGCCGCCATTGAGCAATGATTTTTCCTCTCTTTTTTATTTAATACATAATTATGATCATAGCCAACGGGTGTGCCGCCGACTTGCTGCAAACGCGAACCAATCGCTGACGGTGAGCGAAAATCCATCGGTGTGTTTTCCACGGGCGCGATGGCGCCGGTCGGTATCAGCGTGTCGTCCACCGGTGTGTAATGGCTGGCGTTGAGCGTTAGCGCGTGGTTGAGGATGGTGCCGTTGCCCTGTCCGGCGAGGTTGAAATAAGCGTGGTTGCTGAGGTTGACGACGGTGGTCTTGTCAGTCTCCGCCTCATAGCTGATGGTCAGCGTGTTGTCCTTGGTTGACAATCCATAAGTCACCGACACGCGCAAATTGCCCGGATAACCTTCCTCACCGTCAGCGCTGACGCGGCTGAAACGCAGCACCGGCGGGTTCTCGCTGACAATCTCCGCCTGCCAGATCTGCTTGTCGAAACCAACCTTGCCGCCGTGCAGCGTGTTGGGCGTGTCGTTGATGGCAAGCTGGTAATTTTCCCCCTCGATGCTGAACTTCCCTTTGGCAATGCGGTTCGCGTAGCGCCCGACGATGGCGCCGAAATACGGGCTTTGCGTCTGGTACGGCGCGAACGTGTCGAAGCCCAGCGTGATGTCGCCGCTGACGCCGTCGCGGTCGGGCGTAAACAATTTCACAATCGTCGCCCCGTAATTCATGACGCTGACGCTCAGCCCGCGCCCGTTGTCGAGCGTGTACAACCGCACTTGGTCGCCGCTGTCCGTCACGCCGAAATCGCTGACACTCACGCCCGCCTTCCCGCCGCTGACCGTGGCGCACGATTTTTTCTTGCAATCACACCCTGACAGCGCAAGCGCCGCCAACAATGACAAAATAAAGTAATTTTTCACACCCGGTTAAAATGAACCGCCGACCATCGGCGGGCAAAATTTTTCGGATGTCCAAAACTACTGATGTGATGTCTGAAACTACTATGGGTCTGCGGGCGCGGAAATTCCATTGTCCGCTACTTTATGGGACATTTTTCCATCATTCCAAGCGTTCGATATTCAATCGTTCAATATCAGCGGCATCAATCTCACACCAGTCACTGACTACATATGTGGTATCCTTATTATCCCATGAGCGTTGCGCCCAATTCCTTGCCAAATCTTTGTCTTTCAAAATCTCAACAAATATACAAACACGGAACTTCACCGGATGCCGACCGCCTCTAATTTCTTTTCGCAATAAAACCAAACCCAAAACATTTCCGGCATAAAATTTTATTGCAAGGGATTCATTGGGTTCAAGTTTCGTCGGGCAATATACTTCTTGCGCGCTCTGCATAGTAGAACTACTAATACTGGGCACACACCAACTGCATTTTGAACCCAATGATTCAATCATCATTCCCATTTCATAGGGCTTGCCATCTTTTCCAAATGCCCCGTCATAGAACAGCAACTCATCGCTCCCATTTTTTAACTCAAACGCCCCATATTTGGGAAAATCACAATATAAATACTTTTGCATACTTGCCAAATTGGAGACTATGTTTACGGCCTTGGCATCGATATTTTTTACCACTAAAACAAATTGATGTTTTCCCAGATAATTAATCCGGGCAGACATGGACGATGGACATTCGTCGCATATTAGCAATGTGTCCTTTGCTTCTGTATAATACTCAAAGGCGAATGTAAATGCCATTCCCAATACCACACTGAACAGCAGCCTTTGAGTCGGTTTATTCATAGTAAACAGGGGTTCTATTTGGGAATACCGCACTAGGAGCAGCTCCTTTAATACCTGAATAACCTCCATTTTTGTACAAAATTTGTTCTACTACACCACTGTCAGATATTACGGGTACGCCAGAATGATCATCTCCATATGACATGGCAACTCTGGTATTTATCATATTGTCTGTGTCATCAACTTTAACTTCTTGGTAGCCGTCTCCTTTTAATATATTTTCCACTTGATCACCTTGAATCCAATACTGCCCTGAAGCAAAGGCATATCCATAACAGTTGTAAGTTGAATCATAATTTGCACCAATAAATCCTCCCGATATGTATTTCAAAAGAGTTATGGCATAATTTCCATCGTCAGTTAGACACGACCAAATTTCATAGGTTGCTAGTGGTCCACCCGGTATAGGAGTTCCTCTCCACAAATCATTTGTTTGTTTGCTTGCTGTACTTAATTGCAACAATCCTTGCCAGTCTAATTGAATGGTAGGTGCGTTAACATAACCATAATTATTCGCCCCATCGGGAAAACCACTAGGGTCGGCAGTCGTCCACCGCTGTGTCTCAGGCGAATAATTCCGGTATTTGAAAACATACCCGCCAATCTCAGCGTCGTAGGGCTTGCCCGTGTAAAA
>JAITHY010000102.1 GCA_031279715.1 Verrucomicrobiales bacterium
CTTTGACTGGTTGCAGGCGCGAAGCCCGCTGCAATCGCTGACGATGATGCGTTTTGTCAAGGACACCAAACTGCCGTTCATGGGGGTTAGATGGGGCGCGGCGGCGTTGTCGCTGATGCTCATCGCCGGCTCGGTGTTTGCGTTCCACCAGCGCGGCAACCAGGCGTACGGCGTGGATTTTGAGGGTGGCGATCTGTTGACGCTGTCGTTCACGCAAAAAATTTCCGACGAGCATGTGCGCGGCGCGTTGTCCGCCATGGAGGCGATTCCGCAATACCAAAAGGATGCCAATGGCGCGTCCGAAGTGCTTGCCATCCGCACGCCGTTTGAGAAAGGCGAGGCCGCTGAGCGTGAACTGCAACAAAAATTTCCGCAGGCCGAGTTCAAGCGCTTGCAACTGGACAAGGTCAGTGCCGTCATCGGCGGTGAGTTCCGCGTGAAAGCGGGCATCGCGCTGGGGCTGGGCTTGCTTGGGATTTTTATCTACGTCATGCTGCGTTTTGAGGCGGCTTATGCCATTGGCGCCATCGTTGCGATTATTCATGACATCATCATCACCCTCGGCGTTTATATTCTTCTGGGGCATGAACTCTCGCTCGTCACCATCGGTGCGTTGCTGACCATCGCGGGTTACTCGATTAACGACACCATCATCGTCTTTGACCGCATCCGCGAACACCTGCGGCACGACTCGCGCACCCCGCTGGCGGAGCTGTTCAACCACGCCATCAACGCCACGCTGAGCCGCACCATGCTCACCTCCGGCACGACGCTGCTGGCGGTGTTGGCGTTGTTCTTCCTGGGCGGCATTGTCATTCATGACTTTGCGCTGATGCTGTTGCTGGGTATTTTCGTCGGCACCTACTCATCCATATTCATTGCCTCGCCTGTGGTACTGCTGTTTGGCAAGGTCAAGCGCGGCATTGTGGTGGCGGAGCCGGTGAATTGATTAATCTTCAATCGACGCCGTTCAATGACACGAGTAAAACGATGGGAGTTTGCGGAGACCAAACTGGTCAACCCTGAATCTCCTCGGGACATCATTGATGATTTGTTGTCTCGCCGCGGCTTCATTGACCATGAGAAACGCGACCGTTTTCTCAATCCGCGCCTGAACGATCTCGCCGACCCGTTGCGTTTGCAAGACATGGACAAGGCCGTGGAGCGCGTCAGCCATGCCTTGCGACAGCGCGACCACATCCTCATCTACAGCGACTATGACGTGGACGGGATGTCCAGCAGCGCGTTGCTGTATCGCTTCCTTGTCAAGCTCGGCGCCAATGTGCGCGTGTTCATTCCTGAGCGAATTTCCGAGGGCTACGGTCTCTCCATCAGCGGGCTGAAGCGCGCGTTATCCGGCAAGACGGATTTGGTAATCGCCCTTGATTGCGGCACCACCAGCAGCGATGAGGTGCACTGGCTGAACAGGCAGGGGATTGATGTCATCATCATCGACCACCACGAACTCCACGATACCCTGCCGCCTGCCCACGCCTTTGTCAATCCGCAGCGTGGCGAGCACGATCACATTCTCTCCACGGCCGGGTTGGTTTTCAAATTCTGCCACGCTTTTTTGAAGGTTCAGCAAACACCCGAGTTGTTCAACTTGAAGGAACATCTCGACTTTGTCGCCCTTGGCACCGTCGCTGATCTTGTGCCGCTGCTGGAAGACAACCGCATCCTCGTCCGTCATGGGTTGAACCAACTCGCCTCCACGCCCCACATTGGTTTGCAGGCGCTCATGGAAATCGCCAATGTCCGCAACGAACCCACCCCCGCCACCGTTGGTTTCATCATCGGTCCCCGCCTCAACGCCAGCGGGCGGCTTACCGAGGCGATGTCCGGCTGGGAACTGCTCATCACTCACGACACCTCCCGCGCCACCGACCTCGCGCGCAACCTGAACGCCCTCAACAGTGAACGTCAGCGGCTGGAGTTGACGGCGTACAACGAGGCGGTGAAATTGATTGAGCAGCAGCCGCCGGAGGACAAGGCGTATTGCCTGGTCGTCGCCGCCGAAAACTGGCATCAGGGCGTCGTCGGCATTGTCGCCTCACGACTGCAGCGCCGTTTTTACACGCCCGCCGTGGTTATCTCCCTTGGCGAGAGCGGTGGCAAGGGCAGCGCCCGTTGTATTGAGGGCTGTTCTATCATGGATGCCCTGCGTGACAGCGCTCCCTTGTTGAAAGCCTACGGCGGACACGCACTCGCCTCCGGTTTGGAAATCACCGCCGCCAATATCACCCCATTCCGTCAAGCCATGAATCAATGGTTCAAGACCAACATCGCTCCCGCCATGTATCAGGAGCGCATTATGATTGATTTGGCGCTGCCAGGTCGCGCGCTGACCATCGCGCTCGCGCAGGAAACCAGGCGTCTGCAACCCTTCGGACGCCAAAACGAACCACCCATCTTCATGGTCAGCGGCGCGAAGATGCTTGGCGGACACCGTACTTTCGGCAATCATCATCTTAAATTCACCGGCATTGCCGATGGAGCCAAATTTAACACCGTCGGTTTCGGTTTGGCTGAAAACATCCCCGCTGGTGACACCTATGATTTGGTGGGTCATTGGGAAATGGATGATTATACCCAACGTCCCGTTTTCCGCATCATTGACTGGCGCAGTTCGTCTTAGAGCCTGTTCATAATCTTTTGAGGATGACGACCAGGAGAGCCAAGGAGGTGCGGAAATGGCTCAAGGATAACCAGATCAAGACTATTTACATCAATCAAATCGGGAAGAGTTCTGTATCTTGAGTGAGGAGCGGGTGGTGATTGAGGGCTGCTGGCGTTCAGCAATTTAGGCCACGTAGCAGGCGGGGTTACCAAACCCCGGCGCGATTTTCAGCCAAGCCATCCTGTACTCTGTCCGGACTACTCCCGCCTTGCGCACAGGATGGGTCGGATGTCAACCGCTGCTGATGGTCAGCGCTTGCATGACGCGCGCCATGTGGCGACGCTGATGGCGAGGGTTCAGCGTCAGCAGTGAGAAGTCAGCGGCTCCTCGGCGACGCTGGTTTTCGGAGCCTGGTGCGGCAGGTCAAACAACTTGGGCAACGGCTGATTGAGGTGATGCATGATTTTGGTAAAAGTTCGCAATGTGGCGCTTTGCTGACAATTCTCAAGGCGAAAAATCGTGGACGGTGACAATCCGGTAAGCAGGGCGAATTCAGCTATGGTTTTTTTTCCACGGTTAATTTTCAAATAGTGAGCCAACTGACGGTCTAAAGTTCTCATAAGGCAATGACTATTTGATAGCTAAAAAAGAACAGAGTGTAAACACATCTATTTTAATTTCCGCGTTTTCCAGTTGGGAAAATGATAAAAACACCTTGCTCGGTCATCTTCAGCGGCAAGCCCGGACTTGCAACTTCGTCTGGCGTCACCGGTTCTAAAAGTTACGGAGCCTCATGCGAAGACCGCTGAGTACGCGGAATTCATTTTAAGGAAAACCCCGTGTATTCCGCGTCTTTGCAAGAATTGTTTTTTGAGGATCATCCGAAGTTAAAATTTGTTTGGACTTTGTCGTTTCTCTCCCTACCATCCAACCCATGAAAATCCTCGCCACAGGAAAGTACCTGCCTGAAAAAGTCACCACCAACGCTTTTTTTGAAAAACTGCTTGACACCACCGATGAGTGGATTTTTACCCGCAGCGGCATTCGTGAACGCCGCACCGCCAGCGAGCAGGAAACATGCGCCCACATGGCCACCCAGTCCGCTCTCGATGCCATGGACAAAACCGATGTCAACCCCGCTGACATTGGCATGGTCATCGTCGCCACCACGACACCCGACACCGTGTTTCCCTCCGTCGCCTGTCAGGTGCAGGCCGCCATCGGCGCGAAAAATGCCGGGGCCTTTGACCTTCAAGCCGCTTGCTCCGGATTTCTCTACAGCCTCATTCTTGCCCACCAATTTCTCAAGAGCGATACCTGCCAATACATTCTGGTCATCGGCGCGGAAAAACTCTCCGCCATCACCAACTTGGAAGACCGCACCACCGCCGTGCTCTTTGGTGACGGCGCCGGCGCTGTGCTGGTGCAGGCCAACAATGACCCGCACGTTCACGGACGGTTGCTCGCCTTTGACCTCGGCGCTGACGGTGAGCAGGAAAAAATCCTATTCATGCACAATGCCAACACCGCCCGCGCCAACGCCATCGACATCACTGGTGGCGCCTATATCAACATGAGCGGTCAGGAGGTTTTCAAACACGCCGTTACCGAAATGGCAAAATCCGCCCAAAAAACCCTCGCCGCGGCAGGGCTGACGATGGATGACATCCGTTGTGTGATCCCGCACCAGGCGAACATGCGCATCGTCAAAGTCCTCGCTGACCGTCTGAAAGTGCCGAAAGAAAAGTGTTTCACCAATCTTGAGCGTTATGGCAATATCAGCGCCGCCTGCATTCCCGTCGCGCTGAGCGAGGCGGAAAAACATTACAATCTCCAACCCGGCGACAAAATCCTGATGGTTGCCTTTGGCGGTGGTTTGACATGGGCATCGGCGGTCATGGAATGGTAAATAAAAAGCCGCTGACAGTGAGGTCACCATCAGCGGCTGGTGGAGATTAAGCAATTATTCGCGCGCCTTGATTTCGTCCCAAGCTTTGATGTAGAGCGAGTTTAGTTCGCCGAGGTCCCGGATGATTTCGCA
>JAITHY010000104.1 GCA_031279715.1 Verrucomicrobiales bacterium
TACACCTTGGTCTTTGATAAAACCGGCGCCAACCTCAACGGCACGCCGACTTTGTTGTATTCCGAAGGCTTGACCGACATTACCGACGAAGTTACCAAACACCTCAACGCCAGCCGCAAGCCCGCCGCAAAATAAACCGGGGCGATGCCAATGGCGAGGACGCATAACTTGGGCGAGATTGCCATGCTGGTTGGCGGCGAGTTGGCCGGCGATCCCAACCTCGCCATCAGCGGCATCAACGATCTGGCGCGCGCCACCGCCGGACAAATTTCCTTTCTTGGCAATTCGCGCTACGCACAGGCCGCCAAAAACAGCAACGCCGGCGCGATTTTGGTGCCCGCTGACAGCGACCTGTCATTGCCAGCGGCGCAAATTCGCGTCAAAAATCCCTCCGCCGCGTTCGCCATGGTTTTCACGCTGTTTGCCCCCGATCCGATTCAGTGGGAAACCGGCGTTCACCCCGCCGCCTGTGTGTCACCGTCAGCGAAACTTGGCGCTGACGTTCACATCGGCCCCGGCGCGGTCATTGAAGCGGACGCTGACATTGGCGACGGCGCGCACATCGGCGCGCATGGTTACGTCGGTCATGAAACTGTCATTGGCAGCGGCACATTCCTTTACCCCAACGTCACCATCCGTGAGCGCAGCGTTATCGGCCGCCGCGTTATCATCCACAGCGGTGCGGTCATCGGCGCCGATGGTTTCGGCTACGAATTTCACAACGGCCGTCATGTTAAAGTTCCGCAGTTGGGGTACGTGCAAATCGACGACGATGTGGAAATCGGCGCGAACACCACCATTGACCGCGGGCGTTTTGACAAAACGTGGATTCAAGAGGGTTGCAAAATCGACAATCTCGTGATGATTGCGCACAACGTCGTTGTTGGCGCGCACAGCATCATCGTCGCGCAATGCGGCATCAGCGGCAGCACCACCATCGGCAAATACGTCACCATTGCCGGGCAATCCGCTGTCGTCGGCCATATTAAAGTCGCCGACCAGGTCACCGTCACCGGCTGGACAGCCGTCACCAAGGACATTCCCAAATCCGGCGTCTATCGCGGCGCCCCCGCCAAGCCGATGAAAGAATCCATGCGCATTGAGGCGCTGACGATGAAACTCCCCGAACTCTACGAACGCCTTCAGGCCTTGGAAAAGAAACTGAGCGGTTAAGGGCGGTTTATTCTTTAAATTGCCGGGTTTTTGGCATTGTTTTTGCTGCTTGATTCCGCTAACTTTTTTTACTTTTTATGAATTCGTCCCTGGTGCCCAGTGTTGGTTTGTATGATTTTAAAAATGAGCACGACGCTTGCGGCGTCGGGCTGGTTGCGCGGCTCGACGCGGTTCCTGACCACCAGACGGTCAGCGACGGGTTGACGGTGTTGAAGAATTTAATGCACCGCGGCGCCACCGGCGGGGATGCGGAAACCGGTGACGGGGCGGGGATTTTGATTTCCATGCCGGATGAATTTTTCCGGAAACAGGTCAGGCAGTTGCCGGCGAAGGGGAGATATGGAGTGGCGGTTTTGTTTGGCGCTGACGGGCAGGAGAAAATTGTTGAGGACATCGTCAGCGTCAAGGGTGGAAAAGTGCTGGCCTGGCGCGAGGTGCCGACCAATCCAAACGCTGTCGGCGAGGTGGCGCGGGCGAGTTGCCCGCGGGTGCGGCAGGTCATTGTCAGCGGGGAGAATTTTGAGGGCCAGGCGGAGTTTGAGCGGAAACTGTTTGTGATGCGGCGGTTGATTGAGAAAAAAATTCCCGGCGCTTATGTGTGCAGTTTTTCGTCGAAAAGCCTGGTGTACAAAGGCATGCTGATGGCGCCGCAGATGGAGCCGTTTTATCCCGACCTCACGGACCGCGACTTGAAATCGCCGCTGGCGCTGGTGCACCCGCGCTACAGCACCAACACTTTTCCGACCTGGAGCCTCGCGCAGCCGTTCCGGTTCCTCGCGCACAATGGCGAAATCAACACGCTGCGAGGCAACTTGAATCATCTCCGCGCGCGCGCGCCGTATTTGCAGAGCGAGTTGTTTGGCGACGAAATCGCCGACCTGCTGCCGCTCATCAAGGAGGAGCAGTCGGACTCGGCGTGCCTTGACAACATGTTTGAAATGCTGGTGGCGGCGGGGCGCGATTTGTGTCACGCGATGTTGATGCTGGTGCCGCAGGCGTGGGGTGACAACTACCACATGGGGCGTGACATTCGCGGTTTTTTCACCTATCACTCGGCGCTGATGGAGCCGTGGGACGGGCCGGCGGCGCTGGCGTTTTCCGACGGCGTGAACGCGGGCGCGCTGCTTGACCGCAACGGACTGCGCCCGTTGCGTTACACGCTGACGAAGGACAACGTGTTCGTGCTCGCGTCGGAGACTGGTGTGCTCGACATTCCGTTTTCGCAAGTCGCCAAAAAAGGCCGGCTGCGCCCGGGCGAGATTATTTATTGCGACATTGAAAATCACCGGCTCGTTCATGATGCGGCCATCAAGAAACTCGCCGCGCGCCGCCAGCCGTACCGCCGCTGGGTGCAGGAAAACCGCATCGGCGTTCACGGGCTGTTTTCGTCGGTCACGCCGGCGGTGCCGTCGGCGAACTTGTTTCAGCGTCAGCGGCTGTTTGGCTACACGCGCGAGGAATTGGAAATGCTGCTCAAGCCGATGGCCGAGACCGGGCAGGAACCGGTCGGCTCAATGGGCAATGACGCGGCGCTGGCGGTGCTCTCGGAGAAGCCGCAGCTGTTGTTCAATTATTTCAAGCAACTGTTCGCGCAAGTCACCAATCCGCCGATTGACCCCATCCGCGAGAATCTCGTGATGAGCCTGACCACGTACATCGGCAACCAGGGCAACATTCTCGCCGAGACGCCGCAGCACGCGCGCGTCATCAAACTGCCGCGACCCATCCTCACTGACGATGAGTTGGAGCGGCTCCGGCGCGTCAACCAGCCTGGATTCAAGGCGGTGACCATTCCCATCGGTTTCAGCGGCGACCTGGGCGCGGCGTTGCGGCAACTGGCGCTGACGGTGGTGGCGAAGGCGGAGGCAGGCTGCTCCATCATCATCCTCAGCGACCGCGATTTGGACCCGACGCTGACGCCCATCCCCTCGCTGCTGGCGACCGCCGTCGTCAACAAGGCGCTGGTGGCGGCGAAGCGCCGTTCCGAAAGCGGAATCATCGTGGACACCGGCGAGGCGCGCGAAGTGATGCATTTTGCGCTGCTGTTCGGCTACGGCGCGACGGCGGTTTGCCCCTATGTGGCGCTGGAAACGGTGACACTGCTGGTGGAATCCGGCGAGATCAAAAAGGACATCGTCAGCGCGGCCGGCAATTTCATCGCCGCCATTGACAAGGGCTTGCTGAAGACGATGTCAAAAATGGGCATCTCCACGCTGCGGAGCTATCGCAGCGGGCAGTTGTTCGAGGCGGTGGGTTTGGACCAGTCGGTGATTGACGAATATTTCACGGGCACGGCGAGCCGCATCGGCGGCATTAAATTGTCCGAAATCGAATTGGAAGCCAGGGAACGCAAGGCCGCCGCTGACGCTGACATCCGCGTGCAACTGCTGCCGTCCGGCGGCGCGTACCGGTTCCGCAAGGACGGCGAGCGGCATTTGTGGACGCCCGCCAGCATCAGCGCCTTCCAGCACGCCGTGCAGCGCAACGATGCCGCGAAATTTGCCGAGTACGCCGCGCTGATTAACGACCAGGCGAAAAATCTGTGCACCTTGCGCGGGCTGTTTGAATTGGTCGAAACCAAGCCGCTGCCGTTGAGCGAGGTCGAACCCGTCGAGGCGATTGTCAAACGCTTCGTCAGCGGCGCGATGTCGCTCGGTTCCATCAGCCCCGAGGCGCATGAGGCGATTGCGATTGCCATGAACCGGCTCGGTGGCATGAGCAACTGCGGCGAGGGCGGCGAGGACCCCGCGCGTCAGACGCCGAACGCTGACGGTGACGACCGCGGCAGCGCCATCCGCCAGGTCGCCAGCGGACGTTTCGGCGTGACCATTGAGTATTTGTCGCAGGCGCGCGAGATTCAAATCAAAATGGCGCAAGGCGCGAAACCTGGCGAGGGCGGGCAATTGCCGGGCCACAAGGTCAGCGAGTTCATCGCCAAACTTCGCCACTCGATGCCGAATGTCAGCTTGATTTCACCGCCGCCGCACCACGATATTTATTCCATCGAGGATTTGGCGCAGCTCATTTTCGATTTGCGAAATTCGAATCCCAAGGCGCGCATTTCCGTTAAATTGGTGTCCGAGGTCGGCGTCGGCACCATCGCCGCCGGTGTTGCGAAAGCGCACTCCGACGTGGTGTTGATCAGCGGTCATGACGGCGGCACGGGCGCGTCGCCGCTGAGCAGTATCAAGCACGCCGGTCTGCCGTGGGAACTTGGCCTCGCCGAGACTCAGCAGACGCTGGTGCTCAACAAGCTGCGCGGTCGCGTGCGGCTGCAAGTGGACGGCCAAATCAAAACCGGTCGTGATGTCATCATCGGCGCGCTGCTCGGCGCCGAGGAATTCGGTTTTGCCACGACGGTGCTGGTCGCGCTCGGCTGCGTGATGATGCGGAAGTGTCACCTCGACAGTTGCCCCGTCGGCGTCGCCACGCAAAATTCCGAGATGCGCGCGCGTTACAAGGGTCGGCCGGAATACATTGTCAACTTCCTGCGTTTCGTCGCCGAGGAAGCGCGCGGTTATCTCGCGCGGCTCGGCCTCCGCAGCCTCGACGAGGCCATCGGGCGCAGTGATTTGCTGAGGATGAACAAGGCGGTTGATTTTTACAAAACACGCAACTTGGATTTCACCAATATTCTGCGCCCCGTCACCGTCAGTGGCGCCGCGCAACGGTTCATCGGCAACGACTACGCTGATTTTGACTGCCATGACGCGAAGAATTTGCTGCCGAAATTGCAGGAGGCGATTGCCAGCGGCAAGCCCGCCGAGTTGGCGCTGACACTGAGAAACACCGACCGCTCCGTGGGCACGACGCTGTCGTATCACATTGTCAAACGGCACGGCGCGAAGGGCCTGCCGGAGGACACTGTCAGCGTTAAATTCACCGGCTGCGCCGGGCAAAGTTTTGGCGCGTTCCTCGCCGGCGGCGTCACGTTTCGCCTGGAAGGCGAGGCGAACGATTATGTCGGCAAGGGTCTGTCCGGCGGAAAAATCATCATCACACGCCCCGCTGACGCTGACTACGACACCGCGTCAAACGTCATCGCCGGCAACGTCGTCGGCTACGGCGGCACGGCGGGCAAAATGTTCATCTGCGGACAAGCGGGCGAACGTTTCGCCATCCGCAACAGCGGCATGAACATCGTCGTTGAGGGCGTCGGCGACCACGGTTGCGAGTACATGACCGGCGGGCGTGTGGTCGTCCTCGGCCCCACCGGCGTCAACTTCGCCGCTGGCATGACCGGCGGCCTGGCCTATGTCCTTGATGAAACCAATGATTTCGATTTGCGTTGCAACATTGGCGGCATCGACTTGGAAAACATCGTCGATGCTGACGATGAGAAAGAGTTGCTGGGTCTGCTGAATGAACACGTCGCCAACACCGGCAGCGTCAAAGCCGGGCAAATTCTCGCCAATTGGGAAACCTATCGCGACAAATTCGTGAAAGTTTTCCCCGTCGAGTATCGTCAAGCCCTGGGCCGCATGAAACCCGCTGACGTTGCCGCCGTTGACCGCGTAAAAGCAAGGGACTAAAACTCCTTGTATTCGCGCAGTTTCCTTTGATAATGGCCTGTCGCATGAAAACTGTTGAGCGCATCCATGACCTCTACCGCCCCTCCGCCGAGCGGGTCAGGGATTTTGCCGAGGTCGAGCGCCGTTTGAGCGACGCGGAACTGGTGGCGCAAGCGGAACGGTGCATGGCGTGCGGCGTGCCGTTCTGCTTTGGCAGCGGCTGCCCGCTGGGCAATGTCGCGCCGGAAATGGCGGCGGGTGTCAAGGCGGGCCAATGGCGCGAGGCGTGGGAAATTCTCACCACCACCAGCCCGTTTCCCGAATTCACCAGCCGCGTCTGCCCGTCGCTGTGTGAAAATGCGTGTGTCAACAATCTCGCCGCTGATGCTCCGGTGATGATTCGGCAGCTTGAAAAAATCATCATTGAGACGGCGTTTGAAAAAGGTTTTGTCGCGCCCGTCCCCCCCGTCACGCGCAGCGGCAAAACAGTTGCCGTCATCGGCAGCGGCCCCGCCGGGCTGGTCATTGCCGACGCGCTGAACCGTTGCGGGCACCAAGTCACCGTTTTTGAAAAAAACGCCAGGGTTGGCGGCTTGTTGCGCTACGGCATTCCCGATTTCAAGTTGGAGAAAACCGTCATTGACCGCCGTGTCAAAATCATGCGGGCCTCCGGCATTGAGTTTCGTTGCAACACGGTCATCGGCAGCGATATTTCCGCCGCGTATTTGCAAAAAACCTTCGACGCGGTCATTGTCGCCATCGGCACCCCCGCCGCCCGTGACCTCCAGGTGCCGGGGCGCGAGTTGCGGGGCATCCATTTCGCGCTGGAATATTTGCAAGGGCAAAACCGCGCCGTCAGCGGCGAGCTTCCCGCCGCCCCCATCAACGCCGCTGACCGTGATGTGCTGGTCATCGGCGGCGGCGACACCGGCAGCGACTGTGTCGGCACCGCGCTGCGCCAGGGCGCGAGCAGTGTCACGCAAATTGACATCATCCCCGAACCTCCCGCCACCCGCAGTTACGCGACTCCATGGCCCGAATGGGCGTACCAACTCACCACCTCCTCCAGCCAAAAAGAAG
>JAITHY010000116.1 GCA_031279715.1 Verrucomicrobiales bacterium
AAATCGTCAATCCGCCGCTCAACGTCAGCGGGTATGCTCACATCGAATCGCCCCGCCTCGCCGACCGTGAGGCCGGTGTTTTGCAGAAATTGTAAATTTAGTCGCCACGCGCTTGCGCCCCGATGCGGCGAACTGGCGCGATGATTGAAACACAACCGCCAGTGCAACGGCGGACGCTGACGGTGAGGACAGCGCGGATAAAATGGCACGCGCCCCAGCCGCAGCGGCGCGCCGGTGGCGAGCGACAGCCACGCGGCGCGGTCTTGTCCCGAAAAGCTGACGATGACATCGAATTTTTCCCGGCGCAAGGCAAACATCAGCGGCAGTATTTTCCACGACGGAGACGCCTTGGGAAAACGCGGGTAACCCCATGCGCGGTCTATCCACGGGCACAACCGCAGCAATTCAACGGCATGCGCCGCCGTGACCACATGCAAATCCGCGTCCGGCCAACAATCACGCAGGGCGCGCAACGCCGGCGGCGTGTGCACCGTGTCGCCTAGAAAACCAAGGTCAATGACCGCGACCTTGCGCGCGTCGCGGGCGAGTTGAAAAAAATTGTTATCACACATAAATCCCCATCATCGGCGAACACCTGTTGTTTTTGACGCGAACAAATAATTGCCGCCGGGAAATTTAACCTGTAATTCATAACCAAGCAAAGTGAAAAAATTTCTCACCGCCAGCGCCTTGTTACCGAACGACTCGACAAACACCAGCGGACGGTGCCGCGCAAAAAAATTCCGGCCGCCCGCGAGCACTTCCAACTCAAAACCCTCCACGTCAATTTTCACAAAATCCACGCGAGGCTCGCCCAAATCGGCGTCATCCAGCCGCCGCATTGTCACCGCATCCTCACTGTCAGCGTAAGCCACGCGCTGCGCGCCGATATTGTGCGCGTCCAGCGCCGCCACGCGCCCGCCGCCGTTCCGGTCGCCGAGCGCCCAGTTATGGGCGCTGACCGTGACACTTAGATTGTTCAACTCAATATTGCGGCGCAAGATTTCAAAGGTCGCGCGCACCGGCTCGAACGCGTGGATTTTTTTCGCGCCGCAAACCTTGGCGAAATACACCGTGTGATTGCCGATATTCGCGCCGATGTCAAGTATCACCGCGCCGCTGACGATGAGCGGGCGCAGCCGGTCGAGCAACGCGCGTTCGTAAAAATCCCCGCTGTTGACGATGACATTTTGCACATAGTCGCACGGAAAATTCGGCACGTAAAAATCGGCGTCGCTCACATGGACAATATTGTGTTCGAGCGAGAGTTTGCGCGCGTGGTCGCGGGCGTGAATCAGCAGAGCTTGCAACGCCCGCCGACCGCGGAAGACGCTGCCCGTGACACCAAGCAAAGTCCAGCTCGTGCGCACCGTGGCCTGCTCCAGCGCGAGGCCCGCCCTTTCCACCTCCCGCGCATACACCGTCAGGCCAAACCAACGATACACTGTCTTGGCGCGGTGACTGTCACGCCGCTTAATTTTTTCAAACATCTTCATCATAAAAATCCTCATTGTCAGCGGCGTTAGAAATCACACGGCTGCGTAATGATTTCATCGAACACCCACACCCGCAGCCGCCCCAGCAAAAACCGGGCGCGACGAAACAAATACGCGGGCAGTTGCAAATTGAGATAACGTCGGCAGAAACGCCGGACAGTCTTGCGATTGCTCGGCAGAGACTCAGCCCGCTTGCCGCCGATGGTGCTGTCCCGGCTGATTTCAGAAAGACCAATGACGCAGGGAACCAACGCCCTCACCGGCACGATGCGATGGCTGAGAAACTCGTTCCAATGGTCAGCGACCAACCACACCGGCCACAACTGCCTCAACATCCGACGAGCGGCGGCGTTGGTGATGAAATAACCGTGGGCGCAGGCAGTATTGCCGTAAAATTTGACCACTGAATGAACGCCGTCCACCGCTTTCATGCCGCGCCTCAAATATCGCGGAACATGGGTTAGCAAAATCAGCATCTCACGGTCAGCGGGATACTGGCGGCTCAATTCATCCGTCACCGTCAGCGTTTCCGGTTTTAATTTCGCGTCGTCCTCCAAAATCAGCGCGCGCGGGATATTTTCATCAACCATGCGCCGGTAACATTTCAAGTGGCTGAGCGACGCGCCCACTTCCGGCAGTGTCAAATCGTTACGGCAGCGCAGCGCACGATGGCGGTCATAATTTTTCTCCAATTCCGACGCTGACAGTGACCGCCCATCCACCGCCGCGACAAACTCAAACGGCACGCCGATTTCCGCGAGGTGGCGTGTCATGTATTCGCGCCGCGCCGACGATGACGTTAGATTGATGACCAAACATTTCACCGCGCCATCTTTCATGCCATCTCCCGGCTGACCGTGACCTTGCCCGGAAAATGATTGTTCAATCCGCTGGCGCACACGGTGTTTTTTTTCGCAATCGTCCGCCACAGCAATTCCCGATTGTGCGGATTCACAGGCCTCGTCGAGCGCGCATGCCAGAGGTGCATGGCGGCAAGGCAAAAGCGCGGGGCCTGGATTTTGCCGCCGCCCAGCAGGTGACGCGCGCAAAACTCGTGATCCTCCAAACCGTGGCCGACAAATTCCTCGTTGAATCCGTTGATTTTGAAATAATCCGCGCACGACACCGCGAGGTTGCACGAGGCGACGTGCAACGTCAGTCTGCCATGCCGGAGCAGGGTCTCCCGCGTTTCGTCGCGCTGGAACCACCGTGCCGCCATCGCCAGCGCCGGATATTGCACAGCCTTGATCCGATTTTCCCCCGACAGTCCGCGCGCGAAAAATCCCAGATCGGGAATTTCCATGTGCTCCAGCAACCTCAGCGTCAGGCGCTCATCGAGAAACAAACGCTTGCCACCGGTAATGTAGTCGGACCGCGCCCACGCCTGGTGAGTTGCGATAAAATCCGGCGGCAGCACCATGTCGCCGTCAATGAACACGAAGTAGTCACCGTCAGCGCGCGCCACCGCCAGATTGCGTCCGGCGGCGGGACGAAAACCGCAGTCTTCCTGCCAGCAATGAATTAACGGCACGGGAAAATTTTTGGCGAGCGCGGCGACCATTTCACCGGTGCCGTCGTTGCTGCCATCGTCAGCGACAAGAACCTCGTCCGGCAAAACTTTTTGCCGCGCCGCGGATTTCAACACCAGCGCGAGCGCGTCTTTGCGATTGTAGGTGGTGATAATCAGCGAGGTTTTCAAAAAATTTCCCGCTGACCGTGACGCTGTCCGCTGTTCAAAATTCACATATTTCATACGCAGAACTAAAAAAATTCTCCCAATAATGGGACTGGGCGGGACTGACTGTCAAACACTATTTTTCGAGGGTTGTGACAAAAGGTGTCCTAAATTGAATGCGTGAGAGAAAAGAAATCGCTGCAATTCGGAGTGCGCTTTGAGGACAGCTTGGCGCGGGGCTTGAAAAAAGTTTCGCGCCAGACCAAGCTGCCGATGGCGGAAATCGTGCGCCTGTGCGTCGCCCGGCAACTTGACCAAATCCGGCGCGACGGCGGCATCAATCTCTCCGTGGACATGGAGAGCGATTAGCCCCGGTAAAAATCTTTGCGGTTGCGCGGCAAAATAAATTATTTTAACCGCACACCGAGGTCGCCGACCTGCTCCAACGTCATCCCCGCCAGCGCCGACACGCTGTCAGCGACAGCGGCGAAGACTTCCGCCACCGACGCGAAGCCCATGCCGTCAGTGGCGGCGGCTCGCAAGTCGCGCAAAATTTCCCAGTCCTCCCGCGCCTGGCCGGGCGGCACGTGCGCCTGGTTCAAGCGTTGCAGGCGTCCGCTGACGTTCACCATCGTCCCGCTTTTCTCCGTGAACCCCGCCGATGGCAAAACAAAATGCGCCGCGCCCGCCGTTGCGTTCGGCGACAGTCCGACATAAATAATCAACTCCAGCCCCGCCAACTCCTCCGCCGTCAGGCCGCTGACGGTCACATCCTCGTGCAACGCCACCAACGCCTTGATTTGTCCCACGCGAACGCCATCGCGCAACGCGCCCAGCCCGCCGTCACCGTCAGCGGCGAAGCCCAGTAACTTCGCCCCGCCGCTGTTCGGGTTCAAATCCGCCGAGCGCAAAAACCGGTCCCCCCGTCCCGCGCGCGGCACAATGGCGCTGACGGTCACGCCCAGTTCATCCGCGATTTTTTTCGCCAAAAACAATTCCTCGTTTGTCATCCGCGCCGACGCCAGCACCGCGATGCGCCGGCCGTGATAACCGCGCAACTTGCTCCCCGCCAGCGTCAGCGCCTTGTCCCACGTGGTTTCATAATGCGCGCCGCTGCTGAGCGTCAGCGGGCGCGTGAAGCGGTCTTGCGCCGTGAGATAATGAATATTCAACCGCCCCGTGTCGCACATCCACTGGGAATTCACCTCTTCATTCGCGCGCGGCGTGAGGCGGTGCACCGTCTGCTCGCGCGAACCGATGGTGACGTTGCACCCCGTCCCGCAACTCGTGCAAATACTTTTTGTTTCCTTCAAAAACCACACGCGCATCTTGAAGCGGAAATCCTTGCTCGTCAGCGCGCCGACCGGGCACAAATCCACCGCGTTCAGCGAGTATTCATTATCAAAGCGCCGCCGAGGATGACAGGTCACCGCGTTGTTTCCGCCACGGTTGACAATGCCGAGCACATCATCCCTCAACACCTCGCGCGCGAAACGGATGCAGCGCGTGCACAGAATGCACCGCTCATCGTCAATGATAATGTTTTTTCCCAGGTCAACATGCTTCGGTTTGTGAATTTTATTTTCGACGAAACGGCTTTGGCCGGCGCCATATTCAACAGCATACTCCTGTAATTTGCATTCCCCCGCCTGGTCGCAAATCGGGCAGTCCAGCGGATGATTGATGAGCAAAAATTCCATCACACCCTTGCGACATTCCACAGCCAGCGGCGAGTTCGTGCGAATTCCCATCCCCTCGCTGACGTTGGTGGCGCAGCCGATTTGCGGGCGCGGCATCCAGTTCAATTCGGGATGACCGTCAGCGCCAATCACAGGCCGCCGGTTCGCATCCAGCTTCGGCATCCCCATCTCAAACAGACACATCCGGCAATTTCCGCTGACGCTGAGTTTTTCATGATAACAATAATGCGCCAGAAAATCCCCCTGCGTCCTCGCCACCTCGACAACATTCGCGCCCCTGGGCGCCCGCACCCATTTGCCGTTGTAATTGACACTGACCGTCGGCGCGTCGGGCGCGAAAACATCATGGTTAAACGAATTGACCGCAAGCTTGCTCATACTTGAAGGCTTCAAGAATAAAGCACAACGCCGTTGCGTAAAGCGGAAAAAGCATTTAACACAAATCGTGATTATTTTTATTTTCGCGCATTGACAGTCAGCGGGCGATTCCGCATAGTTTGGCGGTATTCGCGCCCGCCTGAAGGCTGGCATTGGAATCCGCCGTTGAAACGGCTTAATTGAAGATCGCTTAATTCAACCTTGAGGGTTGAAATTCCGCTTCAGCGGGTTGAAAGAAAAAATTATGCACATGTCTGATGCGTTAATCTCGCCGGTGGTGGGCGGGACAATGTGGGCGCTGATGGTGA
>JAITHY010000135.1 GCA_031279715.1 Verrucomicrobiales bacterium
CCGCGATTTTGCGCCATCATCTCGACATCTTCGTCAACTTTGACCAGGAGCCGGTTGAGTTTGAGGAGCCGAAGCAATCCTCCGTGACACAAGACAGCGCGCTGAAAAAGTTGCTGAACATGAGCGTCAACGAAATTGAACTCTCTGTCCGCGCCGCGAATTGCCTGAACAACGCGAACATTACCTCGGTCGGTCAATTGGCCATGAAGAGCGAGGGCGAGATGCTCAAGTATCGTAATTTTGGCAAAAAATCGCTGAACGAAATCAAGGATAAACTGCATCAGTTGGGCTTGTCCCTCGGCATGAAATTTGAGCCGGGTTTGGTCGATATGCCCGCTGATGCCAACGGAGACCAAGCTTTATGAGACACCGTGTAAAATCTGTCAAGCTGGGTAGAACTTCCCAGCATCGTGACCTGATGTTGGCGAATCAAGCCGGGAGCTTAATCCAGCATGGCCGCATCAAAACGACCTTGGCCAAAGCCAAGGCGTTGCGTCCCATCGTGGAAAAACTGGTCACCCTGGGAAAAAAAGGCGGTCTTCACAGCCGCCGCCTCGCCCTCTCCCGTCTCATCAACAATGAGGATTGGGTGAAAAAATTATTTGGCGAAATCGCTCCGCGATTTCAAGACCGCAAGGGCGGCTATACCCGCGTCTTGAAACTTGGTCTGCGTAACAGCGACGCCTCCTCCATGGCGTTAATTGAGTGGGTTGATCATGTGCTCAAAGCCCCCGAGGAAAATTCCGCTGACACTGAAGAAAAAAAGGATGAGGGTAAAAAAGCCCCGGAAAAGAAAGCCGCTGAAGCCAAGGCTGAATAAACAAACTTAAGACCCAAAAAAGGCGAACTCACAACAGTTCGCCTTTTTTTGTCCGGGACAAATGCCATTGTTAAAATTTTTTCAAAAAAATGTTGCAAGTGCAATTGATTTTGTATAGAAAGTCATTTATGTTAATTTTCGCGTTCAAGCGTTCAAGCGTTCAAGCGTTCAAGCTAAGAATGATTGCTTAAACGGAATTGCAAGCCGTTTTTTTATTTTTTCCTCGCTGACCATCAGTCAACATGGAGTGTTGCTTGACCAAGCAATCGCCTCATGTCTCCGCATGTCCCTCACAATCCTCAATTTTCAACCAAACAAACCATAATTAAATATATGAAAACACCCATCATCAAATTGCTGACGCTGACCGTCAACATCATCACCCTGCCGCTGACGCTCAGCGCCTCCATCACCGGCAATACCGGCACTAACATCGCCATCACCGCCGGCAGTGGCACCAGCCAGAGCGGCGTGACGTTTGACAATAGCGGCAACACCACCAGCCCGATTAGCGTCAGCACCACCGGCTGGTATGACGGCACCCGTGCCACCATCATCGCCAGCGGCACCTCTGGCAACGGGCGAAACGGTGTTACCATCGCCACCGGCGGCACCGTTAGCCTCACCGACAGCACCATCAACGCCACCCTCTACGGAGTCAGCACCAGCGGTACTTCCACGGTTACATTGAACAATACTGACATCACCACCAGCGAGAGCGGGGTCAACCTCTCGTCCGCCTCACGCGCCACACTGGATGGCGTGAGCATCAATGCCTACAACATTGGCGTGAATGTCAATAGCACTTCCACCGCCATGCTGAACAACGTGAGCATCGTCACTGAGGGCACCAACGGTTCCGGAATCAATCTCAGCGGTTCTTCCGCAGCCACCATTAATAATGTCAATATTAGCACTCGGGGATACAATGGTACCGGCATCAATGTCACCAATGCCGCAATCTTGACGTCTGTCGGCGTTAGCATTGCCACCACTGGCTCCGGCGCGGGTGGTTATGCAATACAAATGTACTCGACTGCTGACATTAGCGATGTGCAAGTTACCACCCAGGGAGATTATGCCCGCGGGGCTACGGTTAATGCCTACATTCGAAACGGTGGCACCACCGCGGCGACTGTCAGCAACGCGCAATTTACCACCAGCGGATACAATGCGATCGGCTTTAGCCTCGGTTGCAGCATCGCCGGTGCCGGCTCCATCACCGATACCAACGGTTATGCAATACTTCGCATGGATAATGTAATCATCAATGCTTCCGGTAACGGCCTTAATATTAGCCCTGGAATCTCCAGCACGACATCCGGTGTTATAATCAATTATCAAGCGGAATTAATTGACGTGGCGATTAATTCCCAAAGATTCGGCATTGCTAGTGACACTACTTTCACACCCAATTTGTTAAACATGGATAATTGGAACGCGGACACAATGACAAATAGCGAGTGGATTCTGGAGCGTTCCACTGTTACCGGTGCCGCGGGACTCATCATGTTGAATACCGAGCTAAGCGGCACCAATGCCGCCGGAGAAAAGATCTCGCTGGATTATTTTGCGAATATGACCGTCAGTGCCAGCGCCAGCATTTTGCGAGGAGACATATCGGTTTCCGGCAGCAAGGCGAATTTGAACTTGTTCTTGAACGGCAGCATACTCACTGGCGCGTCCACTGTTGCGGACTCTGCCACGCTGAACATCACCCTTGACAACAACACGAATTGGAAGATGACGGGCCGCTCGAAAGTAACGACCTTGCGGGGGGCGAATGATGCGGTCATCACCATCGCCAACGTGGAGGGCGAGGATCTGAGTGTCAGCGGCGGCATCAGCGGGAAAACAGCGCTGAATCTCACGTTGAGCAACAGCGTGAAAGGCCGGCGAGCAATCCAGGTCGTCGTGGATGAAAGCGAAAGCATGGGTGGCGACGCCTTCAGCCTCGACAACACCATCAGCAACGGCATGCAAACCTACGGCTTGGAAAACCGTGTCGACGGCGCTTGGCTGGTGCTGGGCGGCGGCGCGGGCGGGGGCTTCACCGGCAGTGGTGACGCGGTGCTCAACAGCGCGGCGGCGGCCAGTGGATTCTGGTTTGCGCAATTGGACAACTTGCACAAACGCATGGGCGAACTCCGCTACAACAAGCCCGCTGGCGGGGACCTGCTCAACAACATCTGGGTGCGCGCCTATGGCCAGCAAATCAACGCCAACACGGGAGTCTTCGGCGTCCGCGGTTTTTCCGAAACGCAATACGGTGTTGATTTGGGGACAGACTATTTATGGAAGCTGAATGCTGACAATCAGCTGTATACCGGCCTCTTCGCCGGCTACGGCGGCGCTGAGCGTGACTTCCACACCAGTTACAGCGGCGACACCAGCAGCGGCTGCGGCGGCTTGTATGCGACATGGCTGAACAACAGCGGCTGGTACGCTGACGCCGTTGCCAAAGGCCAATATTTCCGCAACGAATTTTCCGGCGCAGACCGTGGCGGCTACGGCAGCGTCGGCGTCGGCATCAGCGTCGAGTTTGGCAGACAATTCAAGTTCAAAGACGACTGGTTCATTGAGCCGAGTGTTCAGGCAAGTTACCTGCACTTGATGAATGACAGCTACACCACGCGCGACGGAATGAGCGTGACCCTCGGCGACGCTGACGTTCTGCACATCCACGGCGGCGCGCGTTTTGGCAGAAACATTCGGCTGGGCAACAACGGACAGTTGCAGCCGCACCTCAAATTTGGAGGCTTAACTCAACTCAGCAGCGGAAACAAAGTCACCGTCAGTGGCGAGCATTGGCGGCCGAATTTGGACGGTCTCCGCGCCGTGGTCGGCGTCGGCATCGCCTGGCAACTCAACGCTGACAGTCAACTTTACTTCAGCTACGAGACATCGTTCGGCGAAAAATACGACAAACCCTGGGGCGTGAATTTTGGTTGCAGACACCAATTCTAAAAACGATTCATCCACAGATTTCGCGGATTAAAAACAAAAAATCCATGTAATCTGTGGATAAAAAACTTCGCGTCTTGCCGGAACGATGGACTTGTGCTAACTTGGGCGTCAGCGATGAAAAGGCGTTGCACAATTTTATTGTTGCTGGCACTGCCGCTGACAGTGAGGGCGCAGGAGGAGGTGTCGGCGCCGTTGCCGGAAAATTCGCGGTTTACGCAACAGATGAAGGATGCGATGGAGGGCAAGGCGAGTGATTTCGCCAACAAGAATTTCAACACGACCCCATTCAACACCAAAATTTTGAACGGGAAAAGTGCAAATTTGGCGAAAGGCGCGAATAATTTTTCATTTCCCAACAATACTTTTTCCAGGCAGTTTCAAGCCGGTTCGTTTGACGGTTTTGGTGGCAGTTATGTTGTTCCGGAGAATAAAAAATTTGCCACGGACCGATTTTTTGAACTGAACAGGCGTCCGTTTTCCGGAAAGGTGGTGGCTGTCACGGTTGACCGTGACAGCGGAAAAAGTTTCGGCGCGCAAAATTGGGACAAAAAATATCGTGATGCAGGCAGGATGTATCAGGGCAAAGAGTTGACCGAGTTGGGCAGTTACAGCGGCACGCTGGTTTTGCACGGCAAGGACGATATGAATTGGGGGCAGGAAACCATCAGTTCGGAGCAAATCAAAGAAATTTTGAACAAGGATAAATGACTATGGTGTGATGGTCAGCTTCGCCGTGGCGTTGATTTCGGGATAGTTGGCGAGGATAACTTTGACTTCATAGGCGCCGGGCGTGGCGTTTTTGGCGATTTTTTCAATCGGGATGTTTGCAGTCCATGAGAGGGTTTCGTTGGGGTTGAGGAAACTGGCGCCGACTTTTTGCTCGAATAATTTGTCGTCCGACCAAATATACACGGGGTTGTTTTTTTCGGGGCTGATGGCGATGTCATAACGCTGAGAGTCAGGGAATGAGAGTGTGTAGCCTTTTTTGGCGGATGTGTTTTTGACGCGAAAGGTCACCTTCAGCGTGGTCGGGGCGTTGGTTTGGTCAATGGTTGGCGGGGTGATGGAGATGGCGGGTGGGGTGATGATGACTTCACCCTTGAAATCTTGAAAGTTGATTTCGTTGGCTTTTTGCACCCGTTCAGGGTCGCCCGCGAAGAGGGAGAAGCGTTTGCCGGGTGGATTGATAAACTGGTTGGGGATGGTTTTTTTGCTCGGGACGATGTCTTGTGCCAGCGTCGGCGAGACGGTGGCGAGGAATAACAAAGGCAGCCATTTCATAAGCGTGGAAGCATAGCCGAATCGTTGGAATGTTCAATAGTGAGATTGCAGCTTGAAAAATGTCGCGGTCAGCGTAGAAAAAGAGCATGCGTATGTTTTTTCTTGCGATGTTGGGCGCGCTGACGGTGGCCGCGCCGCTGACGGCGGGGTCGGGCAAGCCGGAGGTGGTGTTGCAGGTGCTGGTTCAAGACACGGAACTGACCGACCCGACGAAGGTGGTGCGGTTGCAGCTGGAGAATCCGCCGGAGGTGGTGAACTTCAGCAGGCTGCCCGTCGTGAGCCAAAAGTATTTGTGGAATGTGCACGCGCAGCCGGACGGCTCGGTGGTAGTGCAATTTGACAGTATTGGCGCGGATGCGCTGGAAGTGGCGACGCGCATCAACATGGGGAAAATAATGGTGGTGGTGTTTCGCGCTGACGGTGACGAGGACGGGCGGGTTTTGCTGGCGGCGGTGATTGACAGCCCGCTGACGGGGGGGCGTTTGCGGCTGCACGGGCTGACGGCGTCGGACATCAAAAAAATCCAGTCTTTTATCACCAGGCGGCGCGCGACTTGAGCCGCTGACGGTGAGGTTGTTTTTGATTCCAAGCTTGAAAAGCCATTGCGCTTTTGGGTGAGATGGCTAAAATTTTTCCGCATGAGTTCCATTGAAATACGCAATTTACAGGCCAATATTGAGGGGCGGGAGATTTTGAAAGGGGTCGATTTGGTCATTCCCAGGGGAGAGGTTCACGCCTTGATGGGGCCGAACGGCTCTGGCAAAAGCACGCTGTCGAAGGTGCTGGCAGGGCATCCTGATTACGAGGTTACGGGTGGCGAGGTGTTGCTCGACGGCGAGAATATTCTCGCGTTGGAGCCGGACGAGCGGGCGCGCAAGGGGCTGTTCATGGCGTTTCAATATCCGAGCGAAATCCCCGGCGTCACCATCGCCAACTTCATCCGCGCCGCGTTGCAAGCGCGCTTGCCGGAGGGGGAGGAGTTGGACGCGGTGGAATTTTACCAGCGTCTTTACTGGCGGATGGATGAATTGGAAATGGATCGGGCGTTCACCTCGCGGGCGGTGAACGACGGTTTTTCCGGCGGCGAGAAGAAGCGCAACGAAATTTTGCAAATGGCCATGCTGTCACCCGCCTACGCGGTATTGGACGAGACTGACAGCGGCTTGGACATCGACGCCCTCCGCATTGTCGCCGACGGGGTGAACCGTTTGCGCGGGCCGCGACTCGGCGCGCTGGTCATCACGCACTATCAGCGGCTGTTAAACTACATCGTGCCGGAACACGTGCACGTCATGGTCAGCGGCAAAATCGTCCGCAGCGGCGGGAAGGAACTGGCACTGGAACTGGAGGCGAAGGGGTACGACTGGTTAATCAAGGAGGCGGGCCTGCCCGCTGACGGTGAGGTATGAGCGAAGTCAAACCGGAGTTGCGGCTCGACGCCGAAGTGGGGAATTTTTCTTACCCTGAAGACTACGCCTTCGACGCCGGGCGCGGACTGTCAGCGGCGACGGTTGACTACATCTGCGACATCAAGCAAGATCCCGGCTGGCTGCGTGATTTCCGCCTCCGCGCCCTCGACTTGTTCCACAAAAAAGAACAACCCGTCCACTGGGCCAGCCGCGATTTGCTGGCGCTCAACTTCGACCAAATCCGCTACTACCTCGCCAAAGGCCAGCAACCCAAACGCAGTTGGGAAGAAGTGCCCGACGACGTAAAGCGCACCTTTGAACGCCTCGGCGTCCCCGAAAAAGAGCGCAAATTTCTCGCCGGCGTCGAGGCGCAGTTTGACAGCGAGGCGGCGTACTCCAACATCAAAAAAGCCTTCGCTGACGAGGGCGTCATTTTCACCGGCAGCACCGAGGGCCTGCACAAATATCCCGAAATTTTCCGCCCGTGGTTCGGCAAGGTCATCCCCAGCGGCGACAACAAATACTCCGCCCTCAACAGCGCCGTCTTCAGCGGCGGTTCCTTCATCTACGTCCCCAAAGGGGTCAAACTCAAACACCCTCTCCAAGCCTACTTCCGCATCAACGCCGAACAATTCGGCCAATTTGAACGCACGCTGATCATCGCCGACGAAGGCGCGGAGTTGACCTACATGGAAGGCTGCACCGCCCCAAAATTTGAAACCGCCACCCTGCACAGCGCCGTCGTTGAACTCGTCGCTCTGCGCGGCGCGAAAATCCAGTACATCACCGTCCAAAACTGGAGCGCCAACGTTTTCAACCTCGTCACCAAACGCGGCCTGGCCATGGAAGAGGCCGAAATCAAATGGATTGACTGCAACATTGGCTCGCGGCTGACGATGAAATACCCCGGTGTCGTCCTCAAAGGCCGCAAAGCCCGCGGCGAAGTCGTCAGCATCGCCCTCGCCAACAACGGCCAACACCAAGACACCGGAGCCAAAATGATTCACGCCGCCGACGAAACCACC
>JAITHY010000026.1 GCA_031279715.1 Verrucomicrobiales bacterium
CAACGGCACCATGGTTGAATTCGCCAACAGCGGCGGCACGCTGACGGTGAGCGGTGTACTCGACCGCAACGGTGACTCCGCCGCCATCATCCGTGCCACCAGCAACAACAACACCTCCGCCATCAACGTCAGCGGCAGCGGTCTGTTCAACGTGCGCGGCCAGACAACCATTGGCACCGCCTATGGCAGCAGCACCAACAACACGCTGAACATCAACCTCAGCAACAGTGGCACATTCAATGCGACCAGTTGGGTGAATGTTTCGCCGGTGAAAGGGCAAATCGTCAATCTCAACCTCAGCGGCACCAGCGTGTTCAAGGCGACTGAGATTAGTTTGAACGAGGGCGGCAACACCGTCAGCGACGGCAAGGCTTGCGTCAACGTCAGCGTCGCGGACAACGCCTTGTTTCAGAGCACCGGCATCCTGCACATCGGACGCACCAGTGAAAATGTTGAAACGAATTTGGTGCAGACCGGCGGCACGGTGAAAGCGCAGCGCATCCGGTTGAATGATGTGGCGAACAAACAGCAAAATGTAGGCATCTATCAACTCAACGGCGGCGTCATGCTCATCAGCAGCGACGGCAATTCCCGAGCCGACAACAACCGCAACATCGGCGACTCCGCCATCACCGTCGGCGCGGACAGTTTTGTGTACTTGAACGGCGGCACCATCGCTGTCAACGGCAACAACAACGCCAGCAACGGCACCGCCAGCGGCACGGGGCGAATGATTATCCAGGACGGCGGCGTGACGATTGACACGCAAGTCACCGGCGACGACTACGGCTTTGCCGCGAACCTCGCGCTGGAGCACGGCGGCGTCAACGCCAAGGACGGCGGCCTGGTGAAAACCGGCGTCGGCACGCTGCTGCTCAACGCCGCGAACACCTACACCGGTGACACCATCGTCAACGCCGGCACGCTGATACTCGGCGACGCTGAAGCTCTCGGTGCCGGCGGCGATTTGCGGCTGTTCAACGGCGTCACCGTCAGCCTCAGCTACAGCGGCGTCGCCGACCTTGACGCGCTGTGGTTCAATGACGTCATCGTCAGCAGCCTCAATATCGGCCAAAGCTACACCGCCGCCGAATTGAACAACGCGCTGTCGACGACCATTTTCACCGGCGTCGGCTCGCTGAGCATCACGCAAATTCCCGAACCCTCGACGCTGACGCTGTTGCTCATCGGCGCGGGCTTGCTGACCGTCAGCGCGGCGCGGAGGAGAAAGTGCGAACGCTAAAATACCCCGATTGCTCCGTTGCGTTTCGCATCTGCCCCTTGTATGTAGTCCGGGGTATTTCAGCGGTTGAAAAAAAATATGAAAACCAAAAACATCCTGTTAAAAATAGCGGCGCTGACGGTGACGACGCTACCGCTGTCATTGTCAGCGGCGGAGGTTTATCCCGAACGCGACACCGTCTCGCTCAACTCCGCGGCAACGCAAAAATGGGAGATGCGCCACGCTGACAGTGACCTCACCGGCAGCGGCGTTTCCCAAGCCGCCGCGCTGAACGCCAGCGGCTGGCAAAACGCCATCGTCCCGGGCACCGTGTTGAACAGCCTCGTCGCCAACGGCGTTTATCCCGAGCCGTATTTCGGCGTCAACAACCAGCGCGGACAGCGGCTCATCCCCGACCTTTTTGACAAGGGCAGCGACTTTTACACCTACTGGTTCCGCACGACATTTCAAGTGCCGCCGGCGTTCAAGGGCAAACAAATCTGGTTGCAACTCGACGGCATCAACTACCGCGCCGAGGTTTGGCTCAACGGCAAAAAACTCGGCGACATCGGCGGCATGTTCACGCGCAGTTTGTTCAACGTCAGCGACGCCGTGAACGTCAGCGGCGCCAACACGCTCGCCGTCCTCACGCGCCCCATTGACCCGCCCAACGGCTTCAAAACGCCCACCGACCCCGACCCGAAGGCGAAGAACGAGAACCGCAACGGCGCCGACGGCGCCATTGGCAAATTCGTCACCATGGAAATGACCGCCGGCTGGGATTTCATGTTCAAGGACGGCATCCGCGACCGCAGCACCGGCATCTGGCGCGATGTCAAATTGTTCGCCACCGGCCCCGTGCTGCTCCGCAACGCCCACGTCCGCAGCGCGCTGCCGCTGCCGGACACCAGCAGCGCCAAAGAAACGTTTTCCATTGAGGTATGCAACGCCACCAACCAGCCGCAGACCGGCGCGCTGACGCTCACCATTGACGAAACCAAAACCACGCTCAAACAAGACGTGTCGCTGAAACCCGGCGAGACGCTGACGGTCACGTTCGCGCCGGAGCAATTTGCCGAGCTGACGTTCAAGAACCCGCGCCTGTGGTGGCCGTTCAACAAAGGCGAGCAGTTCCTCTACCACGCCGCGTTCAAATTTGAGCAGGGCGTGGGCGTCAGCGATACTTTGAAAATGCGCTTCGGCATCCGCGACGTTCGCAGCGACCGCAACACACCCGACCAGTCGCGCATCTTCTACGTCAACGGCAAACGTTTTTTCGTCCACGGCGCGAACTGGATACCGGAGGCGATGTGCCGCAACTCGCGCGAGCGCACCGAGGCGGAGTTGCGCTACACGCGGCAGGCGGGCGTGAGTTTCCTGCGCTTCTGGGCGGGCGGCGTCACGGAGTCGGACGATTTCTTCGCGCTATGCGACGAACTCGGCATCCTCGTGTGGGTCGAGTTCTGGATGACCGGCGACACCGGCCGTAACATCCCCGCTGGCGATGACCGGCAGTTCTATCTCGACAACGTGACCGACACGGTGAAGCGCATCCGCAGCCATCCGAGCCTCGCGTATTATGTTTCCGCCAACGAACGCGAGCGCAACGGCATCATTCCGATTGAGGAGTTGCTGAAAGAACTCGACCCCGACACCGGCTACCAGCCCGGCAGCGAGACCGACGGCATCCACGACGGCAGTCCGTACGGGACGTGCAACCCGTTTTGGTATTACACCGACCAGGGCAGTGACCGCGGCACGAGGCTCAGTGGCTTCAACCCAGAATACGGCACGCCGATTTTGCCGACCATTGACGCGCTGTGCGAGATGATGAGCGAGGAAGACCTCTTTCCCATGAACCGACCGGTGTGGGACTACCTCGACGGCGACGGCTTCCACAACATGACCGGCAACTACGACCGCGCCATCCGGCAGTACGGCGCGGCGCTGAGCATCGAGGAGTATGCGTGGAAGGGGCAAATGTTCGGCGGCCTCGCGCACAAGGCGCTGTGGGAATGCTGGAACTCGCAGCGCTTCGAGTACGGCGAGCGGTTCAGCACCGGCGTGTTGTTCTGGTACTTGAACAGCGCGAACCGCCAGACCTGCGGCCGCATGTGGGACTGGTCGCTGGAGCCGACGGCGGGCCTCTACTTCTCGCAAAGCGCCCACGAGCCGCTGCACGTCCAGTACGACTTCTTGAAGAACAGCGTCGGCGTCAACAACGAACTGCCGCGGGCGTTTGACCAGCTCACCGCCAGCGTCACAATCTACAACTTCGACCTCACGCCCGTGCTGAGCAAGAGCGCGGTGATTGCCAGCGTCCCCGCCGATGCCTTTGTCAAGGACGTGCTGACCGTCACGCTGCCGGACAATTTGTCCCCTCTGCATTTCATCAAGCTGAAGCTGACCGGCAGCGACGGCAAATTGTTGTCGGAAAATTTCTACTGGCGCTCCGACAAACCCTACGTGGAAAACGCAAAAGGCAGGACGTGGACAGGCCCGCTGTTCGAGGGCATGGGCAGCATCAACCGTTTGCCCAAAGCGGAAATCAGCGCGGCGGTCAAACAGTTTGACGAAGGCGGCAAACATTTCTACGCGGTGACCGTCAGCAATCCGTCGAAGGCGCTGGCGTTCATGACCTGGCTGCGCTTGCAACACGCTGACACTGGCAAGCCCGTGCGCCCCGCGTTTTACAGCGACAACTTTTTCTCGCTGCTGCCGAACGAAACGAAAACCGTGCGCATCGAGTACGCCGCTGATGTTGACCCCGATAAGACGCGCCTGTGGGTGGACGGTTGGAACGTCTCGCGCAAACAATTCGCCAACGGCAAGATGACCGGCCTGCCCGACCAGCGCGTCGTGCGCCCGCTGAGCCTTGCGCAAGGCAAGCCCGTGACCGTCAGCGGCAGCGACGGCGCGAACGCCGGCGAGTACGCCGTGGACTTGGACGACACCACGCGCTGGGCGTCGCCGCGCGCTGACAATCACTGGCTGGTGGTGGACTTGGAGCAATCCATGAGCATCAGCGCCGTGTGCCTGATGTGGGAGTCCGCCTACGCGACCGAGTTCAAAATCCAAGTGTCCGACGACGGCAAAACGTGGAAAGATGCCGCACACATCACCAACGGCAAAGGCGGCACCGAGACGGTGAAATTCGAGACTGTCAGCGCCCGTTACGTGAAATTTTTAGGCCTTAAACGCGCGACGGGATATGGTTTCTCGCTGTGGGATTTTGCGGTGTATCCGTAGGGAACCTCGCGCAGAGACGCGGAGACGCGGAGTTGTTTTTAATTGAATTTTCTCCGCGTCTCTGCGCGAGAATAAAAACTTTATGAAAAGACTGAGCGTTGTTGACTGACGGAAATTCCAGTATTTTCGTCGGTCAGACTAACGGAAATCTTGCAATTTCCGTTAGTCTAAGGTAAAAAGGCATCATGATTAAGCGATTGTTAAATATAGAGACCAAAATTCGCAAAGGAAAAACCTTGCTTATTCTCGGTCCGCGACAGGTGGGAAAAACCACGCTGGTGGAAAATTATTTGCATAATTGCGGCAAGAAAATCATCCGCTTCAGCGGCGACATGACGGGGGCGCAGGCGATTTTTTCCGTCCATGATTTGTCTCATCTTCAACCGCATGTCGCCGGCGCGGATATTTTGTTCATTGACGAGGCGCAGGAAATTCCAAACATTGGCAAATCGCTGAAAATCATCAACGACCATTTGCCGAAAATCGCCGTCATCGCCACCGGCTCGTCGTCCTTCGAGTTGAACAACCAAGTGGGCGAGCCGCTGGTGGGCCGCGCCACGACGGAGTTTTTATATCCGCTGTCGCTCATGGAAGTTTTGTCAGCGTCAGCGGACACCACGCAGGCGACCCGCTGGCAGCGGCTCAAAAACACGCTGCTCGTCCACGGGCTGTACCCTGACAGTTTTTTGGCGGAGTCCGCCGCGCAAAAACAGGATTATTTGAGCGAGTTGTCCGGGCAGCTGCTGCTCAAGGACATTTTGCAATATCAGGAGGTCAAAGGCTCGCGGGTGCTGATGAATTTGCTGGTGCTGCTGGCGCACCAAATCGGCGGCGAGGTTTCGATGGAGGAATTGGGGCGCAATCTGGGCATCAACAAAAACACCGTCGCGCGTTATCTGGACTTGCTGGAAAAATCGTTCATCATTTTCCGGCTCGGCGGTTTCAGCCGCGACTTGCGAAATGAAATCACGAAAAAAGCCAAGTATTTTTTCTACGACACCGGCATTCGCAACGCGGTCATCAACAATTTCAACCCGCTGGAATTGCGGGATGACGCCGGCAAGTTGTGGGAGAATTTTGTCATTGCCGAGCGCATGAAAAGCCGCGCCTACGCGGGGGTTCACGCCAGCCAGTATTTTTGGCGGACTTGGAAACAGGATGAAATAGATTTGGTGGAGGAGCGGGTAGGGTAATTGTTTGCTTATGAAATAAAATGGAAAGCCGGCAAAAATCCGGCCGCGCCGGAGAGTTGGCAAAAAACTTACGGCGACAAAAGCGAGTGGCGGGTGGTCACGCCGGAAAATTTATTGGAATTTCTTTAATTTATGAAACAACTCAAGGTGGCGGATGAAGTGCGGTATCAGCGGATGACAACGGCGGAGTTGCGGGGGAGTTTTATGTTAAAACTCTTCGCTGAGGATGAGCTTGAATTGGTGTACACGGATGTGGATCGCGCGGTGGTTGGCTCGGCGGTGCCGGTGGGGGGGACGCTGACGCTCAACACGGCGGCGGCGTTGCGCGTGGCGTATTTTTTGGAGCGGCGCGAACTCGGCGTCATCAACATTGGTGGCGCGGGGCGGGTGACGGTCAGCGGCGAGGTTTATGAGTTGGGGCATTGCGATTGTTTGTACGTCGGGCGCGGCAACCGCGAGGTGACGTTCGCCAGCGATGACGCCGCCAGCCCCGCGCGGTTTTATTTGCTGAGTTATCCGGCGCACAAGGAATATCCGACGCTGCTGGTCAGGAAGTCGGAGGTCGAGGGCATCCGGCTCGGCGACCAGGCGGCTTGCAACAAACGCACGTTGCACCAGTGCATCCATCCGCGCCACGTGCCGAGCTGCCAGTTGGTCATGGGCTTCACCGTGCTGGACAGCGGCAGCGTGTGGAACACCATGCCGCCGCACACGCACGAGCGGCGGTCGGAGGTGTATTTGTATTTTGACATGGAGCCGGCGACGCGCGTGCTGCACTTGATGGGCAAGCCGCCGGAGACGCGCCACCTCGCGCTCGCTGACGGTGACATCGTGATTTCGCCGCCGTGGTCCATCCACTCCGGCGTGGGCACGGGCGCGTACGCTTTTTGCTGGGGCATGGGCGGTGAGAACCAAGACTTTGACGACATGGACGCGGTGACGTTATGAACATTCTGCAACAATTTCGGCTGGACGGGAAAACGGCGCTGGTCACGGGCTGCAAGCGCGGCATCGGCAGGGCGCTGACGCTCGCGCTGGCGGAGGCGGGCGCGGACATCATCGGCGTCAGCGCGACACTCGCCGCTGACGATGAGGTCGCGGCGGAGGTGCGGGCGCTGGGGCGCAAGTTCAGCGGGTACGCTTGCGATTTCAGCAAGCGCGAAGAGTTGTATGCGTTCATCAGCAAGGTGCGCGCTGACCATCAGCGGCTTGACATTTTGCTCAACAACGCCGGCGCCATCAAGCGCCGTCCCGCCGCTGACCATGACGACGCGCTGTGGGACGAAGTGCTGGAAACCAATTTGACCGCGCCGTTTATTTTGTCGCGCGAACTCGGCGGCGACATGGCGCGGCGCGGCTCGGGCAAAATTATTTTCATCGCGTCGCTGCTGTCTTTCCAAGGCGGCGTCAACGTCCCAAGCTACACGGCGAGCAAGGGCGGCGTGGCGCGGCTGGTGATGGCGCTGTCGAACGAATGGGCGGCGCGCGGCGTGCAGGTCAACGGCATCGCGCCCGGCTACATCGCCACGGACAACACGGCGGCGTTGCGCGCTGACGGTCAGCGCGGCGCGGACATTCTGGCGCGCATACCGGCGGGGCGCTGGGGCGCGGCGGAGGATTTGCAGGGGGCGGCGGTGTTTTTGTCATCGTCAGCGGCGGATTATGTGACGGGCACGATATTGACCGTGGACGGCGGCTGGATGGGACGCTGAGGGTGAATTATGAAAAGACATTGTCGCAGCGTGAGATGTTTATGTTGAAAAAGATAACACCGCTGACGGTAAGCCTGTTGTTGCTGGCGCAAACACACGCTGACGCTGACACCACGGCGCAGGTCAAATACATTCCCCAACGCGCCGACGACATCGCGTGGGAAAACAACCGCGTCGCGTTTCGCATTTACGGGCCGAAGCTGGCGCTCACCGAGCCGACCGGCAGCGGCGTTGACGTGTGGGTCAAATCGGTGCCGGGCATGATTATTGACAAGTGGTACGCTGGCGGTGACTATCACCGCGACCACGGCGAGGGCTTGGATTTTTACAGCGTCGGGCGCAGCCGGGGTTGCGGCGGGCTGGGCGTGTGGGACGGTCAGCGGCTGCATGTGTCGGGGCATTGGAGTGCTTACACCATTCGGGAAACCGGCTTGAATCGCGCGGTGTTTGACGTGGAATACGCGCCGTGGGAAATCGCGGACGGCAAAAAAATTTCCGAGAAACGCACCATCACGCTTGATGCTGACAGTCACCTCAACCGTATGACCTCGCGGTTGTCGGGCGACGCGGCGACGCTGACGGTCGGCATCGGACTTGCCAAGGGACAGGGCGGCGAGTTGTGGCAGGACAGGGAACTCGGCATTGTCGCGTACTGGCAAAAGCCGGACGCGGAACACGGCATCATCGGCTGCGCGGTGCTGGTTGACCCGCTGACCGTCAGCGGCTTCGCCGAGGATGACTTGAATTATTTGATTTTGGTCAACGCCAAAACCGGCGCGGCGTTCACATACTACGCGGGCGCGTGCTGGGACAAGGGCGCGAATGCGTTCAAGACTTTCGACGAGTGGAAAAATTATTTGCGCGCCCGCGCGGTCAAGCCCGTGGACTGGCATCGCACGGCGCTGAAATCGGCGACGCCGGACAACGAAGTGCTGTACCTGAACGTCAGCGGCAAGCCGGATGTGCTGGAGCGCTGGTGGCACGGGAAGCGGGTGCGCTGGCTTGACGAGCGCGGCACGCTGACGGTCGGCGATTTGCGCGGCGACCAAGTTTTCGGTCTGATGCAAATTGACATGGACGGCGACGGTTTTTACGACGGCCCCGACGACATGAACATCAAGTGGTGCGACACCGACGGCGACGGCATCCCCGACACGCAGGCGATTGTTGTCAACCCGACCGCGTGGGGGCCGGCGAAGGAGCAGCAGACCGGACATCCCGTGTGGATGCTGTTCATCAACCATGACAACCACGGCGTGCTCGGTTGGATTGACTGGGAAAAATTTTTCTTTCACTGCTGGGATTTCACGGGCGTGTGCAACTGGCTGCCGAATTACCACGGCAACTGCGATTTCGTGAAGACGCACGCGCCGGCGTTCGCGTTCACCGATGCGCGGCTGAATTGGGAGAACCCGTTTTCGTTCTACGACATGACCGGCAACGGCGTGTCGAACATGGCAATCCGCTGGTGCGCCCCCGTGCCGATGAAAGGCGCGGAGGTCGCCATCCCGCCGACACTGGACACGGCGTTTGTGAGCTACGACTTGGACGGCAACGCCGGCGCTCGCAATGAGACTTCATAAGAGATGACGCTGACCGGCAGGGACGGTCAGGTCAGCATCAGCTGCGACGCGCACCCGCTGCAGGGCTTCGCGGGCGACCCGAAGTTTGACCCGCTGTTTTATCACAACGAGTGGCGGCGCGTGACGGAGGTCGTGTATTTGCCGCGCGAGAAAAGTTACGCGACGTTTTTCAACACGAAGTGGAAGAGCGTGTACCTGACGTTCGACGAGGACAACGACGACCACCGCTGGGAGCG
>JAITHY010000068.1 GCA_031279715.1 Verrucomicrobiales bacterium
CCTTACGAGCGAACTGGGCGGAGGTGGCTCATAAGGCGAATTGGCGAATTGGCGAATTGGCGAATTGTATTTTGCACCATAGGCCGCCCAAGTTATACAAAAACCATGCCCCGTCAAGGATTTTTTATATTTATTGCAAATTATTTTCTCGCAAAGGCGGTAATCCCGATGGGGTCGCCGTTGTTCACTCGCCGCACACTTCCACTTCCCGCAGGGGATGAGATTCTCTTTTGATACAGTCCGTGTGTTCCGCTTCACCCGCGGTTATTCCTGTTCGGCCCCGTTGGGGTTGGTGCTTAGCTCTGGGATAGGCTCGTGTTTTTGGGTTTTTAATTTGGAGTTTCCCTGTAATCTCGGATTTTATGATTGAATTGCGCGACATTATTGTGCATGGGTTGCCGCCATTTTTTATCGGCGCTTGTGTGGGTTCGTTTTTAAATGTGTGCATTTATCGCATCCCGCTGGGGAAATCGGTGGTAACGCCCGGATCGCGTTGCGCGGCGTGCGGGGCGGGGATTCGGTGGTGGAATAATTTGCCGATTTTGTCGTGGTTTTTGTTGCGCGGGCGGGCGGTGTGCTGCGGGACGCGGATTGATTTTCGTTATGCGTTGGTGGAGGCGCTGACGGCGGGATTGTTTCTGGCCTTGTGGCGTTGTTATGGGGTGACGGCGCCGTGGTTGGCGGTGATTTATATGGTGTTCGTGGCGGCGTTGGTGGTGGCGACGTTTATTGACTTTGATTATTACATCATTCCCGACCGCATTACGCTGGGCTGTTGTGTGGCGGGATTGTCATTGTCAGCGGCGGCGCCGGAGTTGCACGGCGCGGTGTCATGGTCGGCGGGGTTGTTGCGGAGCGCGGCCGGTCTTATCACTGGCGGCGGTTTGTTGTGGGCGGTGGCGGTTGTCGGGCGGCGGGTTTTTCGCAAGGAAGCGATGGGGTTTGGCGATGTGAAATTTTTGGCGGGGATGGGGGCGTTGCTTGGCTGGCAGGCGGTGGTGTTCATTGTGGCGGTGTCATCGTTGGCCGGGGCGGCGTGCGGGATCATGGTGATGATGGTCAGCGGGTGGCGGCGGGAATTACGAATTCCGTACGCGCCATATTTGGCACTGGCGGCGGTGGTGTGGGTGCTCGGCGGCTGGCGGGTGATGGCGTGGTATTCGGAATTTCTCATTGGAAACCGTTGAAAAAATCCACGCCGGGCTTATTGTATTGCCGTGACCAACACTTTGAACCAACTGACGGCGCGGCTGCTGGATTCGTATGCGGAAATCGGGGCGATTAACCACATTGACGGCGCGAATTTGCCGGACAAACAAACGGTGGGGCGGATTACCGCGCAATTGTTGCGCTTGTTGTTTCCGGGATATTATCAAGATCTGACCATCAGCGGGACGGATGAGTTGGCGCGGCGCACCGGCGCGCTGCTGGAGGACACGGCGAGGTTGCTGGAGCGGGAGTTGCAGCGGAGTTTGGAGTATGCGCCGGAGCAGTATGAGCATGACGCCGGGCGGGTGGCGCGGGAGTTGACAGGCGCGTTTTTGGGCAAGCTGCCGCTGGTGCGGGAAATTTTGGTGACGGACGCGGATGCCGCTTATGATGGCGATCCGGCGGCGACGGGGCTGGATGAGATTATTCTGGCGTATCCGGGTTTGGAGGCGATTGCCGTGCAGCGGCTGGCGCATGAGTTGCACAAGCTGAGGGTGGCGCTCATCCCGCGCATGATGACGGAGTGGGCGCATTCGCGAACGGGGATTGACATTCATCCCGGCGCGAAAATCGGCACGCATTTTTTCATCGACCACGGAACGGGCGTGGTCATTGGCGAGACGACGAGCATTGGCAATCACGTGAAAATTTATCACGGTGTCACCCTCGGCGCGAAATCCACCTCCGGCGGCCAGGAATTACGCGGCGCCAAGCGGCATCCAACGATTGAAAACGG
The DNA here is from genome assembly GCA_031279715.1 of Verrucomicrobiales bacterium. Classification (GTDB taxonomy): domain Bacteria; phylum Verrucomicrobiota; class Verrucomicrobiia; order Methylacidiphilales; family JAAUTS01; genus JAIRPN01. The sequence continues at coordinate 1,946 of JAITHY010000068.1, forward strand.
CGTGACGATTTATCCGGGCGCGACCATCCTTGGCGGAGAAACGGTGATTGGCGAGGGTGTCACCATTGGCGGCAACGTGTTTTTGCTCCAGAGTGTGCCGCCGCGCAGTCTGGTGTATTACGAGGAGGGCGCGGTGCAAGTGAAGCGCAAATCTGTCGCCGGCGCTGACGATGGCTCGGATTACAGCATTTGACCGCCCGCCCCAAACAGCACCGCGAGGATGAGCGTCACCGTCAGCGGTTTTTGGCAGCCGGTGGGTTTGCTGTCGCCTCTCAGCGGAATAATTCTCGCCAGCGCAAAGGCGAGCACGAGCCAGCCGAGCCAGTACAACCACGGCGCGGAGCCTTGTTCCCAAAGCCAGTAATGTTTCAGCCGCGAGGCGAACGGCTCCAACAGCCAGCCCACGGTCAGCGCTGAGAGCGCCACCAACAAAGCAACCACGCGGGCGTCGAAAATCGGCAGGACGCGGTGGTAGGTCAAATAAAATCCGCCGATCAAACTCCACCACAACAACGGCAGCGCCAGAGGCAGGGAGTCGGCGATGAGCAGGCCCATCGTCGGCGTGCAAGCCAATCCCAAGCGCGGCGCGCCCAGCCGGAATGCCGCGCCGCTGACGGTGACGACGATGAAAAACGCCAGCCAAGTTTTCCGCCAGCCGACATGGCTGGCGGCCTCGAACAATATCACCGCGGCGGCGAGGGTGAAGAAAACAAAATCAATCAACGACGGCAGCGCGGGAATGCCCGCTGATTGAAACCTGGCGGCGCTGACGGTGAGTTCCAGCGCCGACCAGGCGAGGAACAACCACCAGAAAATTTTTTTCATTTTGCCGTTCATAGTCAGCGGATAGTTAATCACGATTGGCGGCGAATGGATACCGGCAATTATTTTGTCCGCACACTCGTTTTGGCGCCTCGGCATTCCGGCGGGTGTGAGTTCATTGTCAGCGGCTTGCAATAAATTGGTTTCCGCCTAATGTTTTTCTCCATGTCCAGAGGAGAACGTCCCGATTGGGTGCCTGACACTGACCATGAGGCTTTCACGACTTATGTGATGCCGGGGATTCCAGACCCGCATCATGACGGTTTGCCGCGTCCGGCGCCGTCAGCGGGTGTTTTTGCCCCGTCGTCGGCGGCAGTGTCAGCGGCTAAAAAACTTGCCGCGCGCGATTATATCGACGGCATTCTCGCCGGCAACCGCATGATGCTCGCGCGCGCCATCACGCTCATTGAGAGCAACAGCGAGCGGCATCTCGACCTTGCGCAGGAAGTGCTGGCAGGGGTGATGCACCGGGCGGGCAATTCCGTGCGGCTCGGCATCACGGGCGTGCCGGGCGTGGGCAAGAGCACGTTCATTGAGTCGTTTGGCACCTGGCTGTGCGATGAAAACAACAAAGTCGCGGTGCTGGCGGTGGACCCAACCAGCAGCATCAGCGGCGGCAGCATTCTGGGTGACAAGACGCGCATGGAGCAACTCAGCCGCCATCCGAACAGTTTTATACGCCCCTCGCCGTCGGGCGGCACGCTGGGCGGCGTCGCGCGCAAAAGCCGCGAGACCATGTTGCTGTGCGAGGCGGCGGGGTATGATATCATTTTGATTGAGACAGTCGGCGTCGGCCAGAGCGAGACGCTGGTTCATTCGATGGTGGATTGTTTCATCGTGCTGATGCTGGCGGGCGCTGGTGATGAGTTGCAAGGAATCAAAAAAGGCATCATTGAGCTGGCGGATTTGCTGCTCATCACCAAGGCTGATGGTGACAACATCACCCGCGCGCAACGCGCCAAGGCTGAGTTGTCACAAGTTGTGCGGATGTTGAATTGCCCGACCGAGGGCTGGAAACCGCAGGTGTTGCTCACATCATCAGCGGCCAACAAAGGCATCACCGACGTTTGGGCCGCTGTCGGTGACTACATGAAGGCGGGCCAAAAACACGGCTGGCTGGCGGACAAACGGCGGCGGCAAAACGTGGACTGGCTCAAGGCACTGGTCGAGGAGGCGCTGAAGCAGAGCTTCCAACATCATCCCGCCGTTGGAAAAATTCTGCCGGCCATTTCCGCGCAAGTAAAGGAAGGCCGCTTGCCACAAATGCTGGCGCTAAAACAATTGATGGAGGCTTACCGCGGCTAGGCGTGGAGGTTAGGGGATTCGAACCCCTGGCCTTCTCATTGCGAACGAGACGCTCTACCAACTGAGCTAAACCCCCGTCAAGAAGAGCCGCCATTATGCGGAAAATTTACCGTCCGACAATCTTTTTGTGAAAATGAAAAAAGTTTTCCGCCGTTCGCGCGGTCGCTGCCAGCAACGCTGACAATGACTGTTTGCGCAATCCAGCAATAGTTTCGGCAGTATGGCGCACAAAAGCAGGCTCACAACGTTTGCCACGATGTGGAACGGGAGCGAGATAAGGACAATCGGTTTCAAGCATGAACGTGTCATCAGGCAACGCGCTGACGGTGTCGCGGACGACTTGCGCGTTTTTGAACGTGACGATGCCGGTGAAGGAAACCAAATGGTTGTGTCGCAGCAGCAGGCTGGCGCGCTCCAAACTTTCGCCAAAGCAATGGAAAACGGCGCGAAGTTTGCCGTGCCAGGGGACGAGCGCCGCCAGCGTGTCATCCCAACTGTGGCGTTGGTGGATGATGACATTCAGCCCATGGTCAGCGGCGAGCGCGAGTTGTTGCTGGAAAAATAATTTCTGCCGCGCCACGCCGCCCGTCTCGTGGTAATAATCCAAGCCGCACTCACCAACAGCGACGACTTTCGGGTGCGCCAACAGCGGCTCCAGTTGCCGCGCCGCGGCATCGTCAGCGTCCCTGGCATGGCAAGGATGAATGCCAACGGCAGCGTAAATCATGTCATGTTGCTCCGCCAGGCTGATGGCGCGGCGGCTGGAGGCGACATCGGTGCCGATGGTGATGATGCGCTCCACCCCGGCATCCTTGGCGCGTTGCAAGGTGGCGGGCCGGTCCTCCGCAAAATCGGGAAAATCCATGTGGGCGTGAGTGTCGATGAGCATGCGTCGCATAATGGACGCCAAAGCGTAAAAGTAAAAGGATGAATTAATTCTTCATATCTATCCCTTCACATATTTATTTATACAAAATTATGGACGGGGCATGAAAAACGTGTAGGCTGTCTTTGTCCGTTCATCTGGGGATGACCGGATTGGTAATCACAATGATTACGCCCAGCCCTGGCGGGGGTTCTTTCCTTTTGTTGACCCGCCACGGGCTGGGTTAGTTTTTAGAGGTAATGCCGCCAGTTGATGTTGGGGAAAATGTTGTCGCGCCATTCGCAATTGGCGAGGAAGGGTTCGTCAATGCGATTGGATTTGATTTGCTCGTAGAGGCGGTTGAAGCGCAGGATGTGGTCTTTGGTGCGTTTGACGGCGTAAGGCACCATCGTTCCCGTTTTCATGATGAACGCCCAATCACTCGACTGCGCCAGCAGCAATTCACGCGCCGCTTGTTTCATCGCCCGCTCCGTCAGCCCGTAACAATCGCGGAACTGGCGCGCCAACTCGGTCATGCGTTGCGCGGCGAGGTGCAGGTGCGGGTAAATCCACGCGTTGGATCCTTCCAGCCACACATTCCAATAACCTTCCGCGCCCCATGACGACGCTGACGGTGTGGTGACTTGTTGCGTCGGATATTTTTCCAAATACTCTGCGGGCGTGATGGTTTTGAAAACGTGTTGATCATAGGCGATTTTGCGGAGCAGATAATTCAAAAAGTCCGGCCCCTCAAACCACCAATGGCCGTAAAGCTCGGCGTCATAGGGTGAGAGCACAATGGGCGGCACGTTGAGATGCGCGGCGATATGCTCGATTTGTTTTTCGCGGTTGAACATGAAATGCCCCGCGTGCTCGGCGGCGCGGTTGCGGGCAACGTCGGGCAGGTACGGCTCTTTCCACTCGGATTTGCCGGTGATGCGGTGATATTTCAAGCCGGTGAATTTCCGCAGCCCGTTTGATTGAATGTACGGCTTGATGTAATCAAAATCCAGGTCGTAGCCAATGTCACGGTAAAAATCGCGGTAATAAACGTCACCCGGATAACCTTCCTTTGAACTCCACACCTGGCGGCTTGACTCCAAATCGCGCCCGAACGCGGCGGGGCCGCTCGGCGTGAACAGCGGCGCGTACACGCCGTTGCGCGGACGATGATCCGCGAACAAAATGCCGTGCGTGTCCACGATGAACCAGCGGATTTCCGCCTCGCGCAAGAATTTCTCCACTCCGGGCACATACGCGCACTCCGGCAGCCAAATGCCGCGCGGGTCGCGCCCGAAGCATTCACGGTAATGATCACGCGCCACCATGATTTGCGCGCGGATGGCCTCCGGATACTCCGCCATCAGCGGCAGGAAACCGTGCGTCGCCCCGCAAGTGATGATTTCCAGCTTGCCGGCGTCCTGGAATTTTCGGAACGCGCTCACCAAGTCGCGGTGATACTTGTCCGCAAACACTTCGCGACAACGCACCAGCCGGTGATGATAAAACCGCGCCACATCGTGAAAATAATGGTCGTGCTCTGTGCGGTTGATTTCTTTGACGCTGAGTTCAATGAGCTTGTCAAGGTTGGCCAGGTAGCGTTCTTGCAACAGCGGGTCTCGCAACATTGAGCACAGCGGTGGCGTCATCGACATCGTCAGCCGGAAGTCCACGCTGTCGTTGAGAAGGCCGTCCATCATGTTAATCAGCGGGAGGTAAGTCTCTGTGATGGCTTCATAGAGCCAGTCTTCTTCGAGAAATTCATCGTATTCGGGATGCCGCACAAACGGCAGATGGGCGTGCAACACGAGGGCGAGATAACCTTTGGGCATGGCGATTTTCCTTCACCGTTAGCGTAGCGCCATCGGCCCGAAAAAGACAAGGGCTTTTAATGACAGTCAGCGGTGATTGTTGACAAGGGCCAAACCGCCGAGCTTGGGCTAGGGCTGAATCGACATTCAGATTCCAACGCCAGCTCCCGTTTGGGCTGCTGTGCCGCTGACGGTCAGTTTGCACCCGTTGTCCGTTGGGCTGATTGTCAGCGCCGTTCTTGGCGGGTTGCTTGTGGGCGTGGGGCGGGATTTATTTTTGGTGTCCCGTGCCAAAGCGCCACTTTCTCAATCGCCAATGAACCTGCGTTAACACGAATAAAAAAAGGCGGCCACTGAGGGTGACCGCCTTTTTTCCTGTTTGTTGTGTTTAGAACTGGTGGCGGAAGCCTGCGGTCAGGCCCCAGGGCTTGTCGTATTTGTCTCCGAAGCTCGCCTCG
>JAITHY010000110.1 GCA_031279715.1 Verrucomicrobiales bacterium
CGAGGCGGGCGGCGCGTTTGTAGCTGGCGGTTTGTTCCTCCTCGTCCGGCGGCGAGGCGCGCCCAATGAACAGCATTTCCGTGCGGAACAGGCCGACGCCCTCCGCGCCGAGCCTCAGCGCGCGGGGGATTTCGTCGGGCGTGGAAATGTTCGCGCACACCGGCAGCGGGCGGCCGTCCCGCGTCGCGGCGGGCTGGCTCGCGGCGGTTTGTTCGCTGACGGTCAGCGCCCGCGCCAAACGCCGCTGATAATGGCGCTCGGCGGACGAGCTGATGTTGGTCACGAGGATGCCCAGGTCGGCGTCCACAATTACCTCACTGTCAGCGGCGGGAAAATTTTTGGGGGCGATGCCCGACAGCGTTGGGATGCCGAAATTGCGCGCGAGGATGGCGGTGTGCGACGTGCCGCCCGCCTCCGCCAGCACCAGTCCGGCGAGGAACTCACGGTTCAAGGCGAGCAGTTGCGAGGGCGTGAGATGCCGGGCGAACACCACGGTGCCGGCGGTCAGCGGCGGCGGGTCGCCGGGGGGCGTGCCGTAAATTTTTTCAATCAGCCGCCGCTCAATGTCGCGCAAATCCAGCACGCGCTCGCGCAAATAATTACCCGCCCCGCCCAGGCCGGCGGCGAGTTGGTTGACGGCCTCGTGAATGGCGCGCCCCGCGCCGGCGCCGCTGACGGTCAGCGCGTCGCGGATTTTGCTTTCCAACAGCGCGTCGCGCAGCATGGAGCGATGCGCCGCGAGCACGTCACTGTCAGCGTCGCGCAAGGCGCTGACGATGGCGTCCCGCGCAGCGACGAAGCGCGCAAACTCCGCGTCCGCCTCGCCGCCGTTCTCGTTCAATACGTCCTCCGGCACGCGCCATTCCGTGACCATCCGCGCCTGTCCGCGCCCGACGCCGCCGCTGACGGTGACGCCGGTCAAATAATCGCCGTCGCCGAGCGTCAGCGAGCGGGGCAGTTGCCGCGCGGGCGTGACCGTCAGCGGCGGCGTGTTGTCGCAACGCGGAAATTCTTGTTGCAAAAACTTCACCAACGCCGCGTGCGCCGCCGCCTCGTCGCCGCCGCTGACGGTCAGCCGGCACGGGTCGCCGTGGCGAATGTCGGCGCCCATCAGCGCCAGCGTGCTCTTCGCGTCGGCACGCAAATTATTGCGCTCGTTCACCAGCGTGATGGCGGACGCAAACGCCGCCGCGCGTTCTTGCAGCAAACTCGCTGGTCGCGCGTGCAGGCCGTTGACCAGCGGGCAATGAAAAAAATGTTCCATAATTCCAAGTGACCGTCAGCGGGCGGCGAGGCGCTGGAAAATGCCCAGCGGGTTTTTGATGGCTTCCTGCACGGGGACCGTCAGCACGGCGCGGCCTTCAAACCGTTCGCGCCCCTCAATGCCAATGTCGGCGGCGAACACAATCGCGTCCGCGGCGGCAATGTCGGCGGCGGTGAGTTCGTTTTCCTGTCCCATGGCGCCTTGGGTTTCAACCTTGATGTGGTGGCCGAGGGTCTTGGCGGTTTTTTCCAATTGCTCCGCCGCCATGTAGGTGTGGGCGATGCCGGTCGGGCAGGCGGTGATGGCGATGATGTTCATGTTGATTTTTTCCTTTGCAAGAGTTTTATAAAATTGACCGCCGAGGCTGTCACCAGCGAGCCGGTCACGATGGCAAAAATGTACCAAATTTTATGCTCCACCACCGGCAGCACAACCAGCCCGCCGTGCGGCGCGTGGTCGCCGACCGCGCCCCACATCGCCAGCGCCGCCGCTGACATTGAGCCGAGCATCAGGCACGGGATGACGCGCAGCGGCTCCGCGGCGCCGAACGGAATCGCGCCCTCGGTGATGCCAATCGCGCCCATTGCCAGCGCCGCCGTGCCCGCCTCGCGCTGCTCGTCACTCCACAGCCGCCGCATCATCAGCGTCGCCAGCCCCATGCCCAGGGGCGGCGTGGCGATGGCGGCGGCGACGCAGCCCATCACGGCGGCGTTGCCTTCCTTGATCATCGCCGCGCCGAAAAAGAACGCCGTTTTGTTGACCGGCCCGCCCATGTCAAACGCAATCATGCCGCCGAGGATGACCGCCAGCAGCAGCCCGTTGCCCGCGCTCATGTCGCGCAACCATTCGCCGGTGCTGACCATCAGCGCCGCGACGGGCGGGCCGACCACGGCGACGACGAGAAATCCCGTCAGCGCCGACGCGACGATGGGAATGATGAGTATGGGCATCACCGGCCTGAGCATCAGCGGCACGCGCCATTGTTTAATCCACTGCGCGAGATAACCCGCGACCAGCCCGACAATCAGCGCGCCGATGAAGCCCGCGTTGATGTCCGCGCACAGCCAGCCGCCGACAAAGCCCGGCGCCAACCCCGGACGGCCGGCGACGGAATTGGCGATGTAGCCCGCGAGCACCGGCAGCATCAGCGTAAACGCGGCGTTGCCGATGACGTTCAGCGTCCGCCAAAAAACGCTGTGTGAAAAATCCGGCCCCTGCCCGGTCATCGGCGAAAAGGTGATGGACAGCGCGATGAGAATGCCGCCGCACGCGATGAACGGAATGGCGAACGACACGCCGCTGAGCAAATGCTGTTTCAGGGTTTGCAAAAATAGTTTCATGCGCGGGCAAAATGGTAACAGTATTTTTTGCCGGTGAAATCCGAATAATGGAATATTTGTGGGAAATTTGTGGCGTTAGTTTTTGAATCTCGCGCAGAGAGGCGGAGTTAAATTTTGTGAAAAAACAGTTGACGCTGACGGTGAGCTTCGGCTACTTTCCACACAGTTCAAAATAATTCATCGCGAAGTTGCTTGAACAGTTCGGCATTAAGCGGCGAAATGAATTATAAAAAACGCTGAAAATGAAGATGATAGCAAAGAGATTGGTGGCTCGCGCTTAATTTTTCGGTTTTCTCGCGCCCAAATTTTTCCCCTTGCGGAATAACCCCCGTGTTCCTTGACCCCATGCCCTTGCGACCAAACCCAACCCAAAGAAAAAACCCCCATGAAAATCCACCGCATCCGATACTACCGCCTCCAAAACGAGGAATGGTTCCAACACGGCCTTGATTTGAAATCATTGCTCGCCGCCAACGGCCCCGCCGCCCTCAACGTCCAGGCCGGCTACACCCAGCTCACCGACCTCCTCCAGCAAGCCGACGCCGCCCTCGAACCCGCCCGCAAGAGCGACCTCACCGCGAAAATCACCGAGGCCGATGAAAAGCGCGACCGCCTCTACCGCGGCTTCGTCGCCAGCGTCAAAGCCAACCTCGACAGCTACGACGTCACCCACGCCGCCGCCGCCCGCATCGTCCTGGACGTCATCGAACGCTACCACTCCCAACTCGCCACGCAAAACTACAACAAAGAAACCGCCCTCATCTACAACCTCGCCCAGGACCTCCACGCCCAGCCCGCCTGGCAGCAAGTCCAGGTCCTCCAACTCCAGAACTGGCTGGTCATGCTCGAAAGCGCCAACAACGACTTCAAACAACTCCTCAACCAGCGCTACGCCGAGACCGCCGCGCAAGTCCACAGCCACATGCAAACCATCCGCCGCGCCGCCGACCTCGTCATCAAGCAAATTTTTGACTTTGTGGACGTCTTCGCCATCAGCGTCGGCGCCCCCGTGTTTGAAACCTTCATCACCGCCTACAACGCGCGCGCCGACTACTACGCGCACACTTTGGCGACGCGCGAAGGCGTCCGGGCCGCGGCGGCAAAGAAAAAAGAGGAAACCGGGGAGGGGCAGGCATGACAAAAAGTCCCACTGTAACCTTACAAAGAGGCCTTCGGAGGCAAAAAAGAGGCTTTGTAACCTTACAAAGACCTGTCCAGAAGCAAAAAGTAACGATTGTCACCTTACAAAAGCGCTCCCGGAGACAAAAAATGCCCATTGTAACCTTGCAAAGAGACTCCCGAAAACAGAAAGGGTCGATTGAAACCTTACAAAGAGGCTCCCGGAAGAAAAAACCCCTCTTTGTCACCGTGAGACAGCTTGAACAAAAAAACGAAACTATGAACGACAACGTGAACACCCCCGCCTCAGCGGTGTTCAATTCCCCTTTCGTAAAGGGGTGGACGCGGCGGGGTATTTCAGCGTTCCAATTAACCCCCTTCGGCAAACCCACAACCCAAAAAAACATTTCATTATAAACAAACAAATCATCAAATCCCTCGCCGCCCTGACGCTGAGCGTCAGCGGGTTCTCGGCGTTGAACGGCAACGCCCAGACCCGCCTCCT
>JAITHY010000120.1 GCA_031279715.1 Verrucomicrobiales bacterium
GATGCGGTTTTGGGGATAATTATAGGTGCGGATTTTTTCGTTGCGGTCGCCGCTGCCGATTTGCCGTTTGCGGTTGGCGGCGTATTGGGCGTTTTCCTCGTTTTGTTTTTGTTCGAGCAAGCGCGCGCGCAGGATGCTCATCGCCTTGTCGCGATTTTTGAGTTGGGAGCGTCCGTCCTGGCAGCGGACAATCAAGCCGGTTGGGATGTGCAAAATTTGCACGGCGCTGTCGGTGGTGTTGACGCCCTGACCGCCGGGGCCGCCGGCGCGGCAGACTTCGACGCGGATTTCGTCCGGGCGGATGACGAGGTCGACTTCCTTCGCCTCCGGCAGCACGGCGACAGTGGCGGTGGAAGTGTGGATGCGCCCTTGGCTCTCGGTGGCGGGGACGCGCTGGACGCGGTGGACGCCGCTTTCGAAGCGCATTTTTTTAAACACGCCGTCGCCGCTGACGGTGAAGATGATTTCCTTGTAGCCGCCCATGGTGGATGGGTTGCTGTCCATGACGTCGATTTTCCAGCCGGTCGTTTCCGCGTAGCGGCTGTACATGCGGAACAGGTCGGCGCTGAAAATGCCGGCTTCGTCGCCGCCGGTGCCGGCTCGGATTTCGACAATGGTGTTGCGGGAGTCGTTTGGGTCGGGCGGCAGGATGTTGGCCAGCAAGGTTTGACGGAGCGCGGGCAGCCGCTGCTCAAGGGCGGGCAATTCTTCCCGTGCCAGCGCGGTGAGTTCGGGGTCATCATCAGCGGCGATGAGCGAGTAATTGTCAGCGATGGATTTCTCGAGGTGTGTGATTTGCGTGTACAGCGTCAGCGTGGCTTTGGACTGCGCGTGTTCTTTTAACACGGCTTGCGCCTTCGTGTTGTCATGGAACAAATCGGGGCTGGCGATGAGCGCCTCCAGTTCGGCGAATCGGTTTTTCAGGCGATCAAGATGAGGTTGCAAATTCATAAGTTAAAAAACAAAATGGCTGCGACGGATTTCGCCACAGCCAATTCAACGCTGACAATAAGGCCGCTATTTTTTCTTTTTCGCGCTGGCGACGGCTTCGGATGCCTTGACGGAGCCGAAGCGTTTTTTGAATTTGTCCACGCGGCCGGCGGTGTCGACGAATTTTTGCTGGCCGGTGTAAAATGGATGACAGGCGGCGCAAATGCCGATGCGGATGTCCTGGCGGGTGGAGCGAGTGGTGTACACCGCGCCGCATGCGCAGGTTATCGTCGTCTCAACATACTCTGGATGGATGTCTGTTTTCATAAAGGGCCGGAAATTAAAGCAGTTTTTTTGCGACTATGCAAGCGTTGTGTCCGCCAAAACCAAAAGAATTATTCACGATGACGTTGATTTTTCCCTCGCGAGCGACGTTTGGCACGTAATCAAGGTCGCATTCGGGGTCGGGGTTTTCCAGGTTGATGGTTGGCGGGGCGATGCCGGTCTCGATGGTTTTCAAGCAGGCGGCGAGTTCGACCGCGCCGGCGGCGCCGAGCATGTGTCCGGTCATGGATTTGGTTGAGCTGATCCAGACGTTTTTGGCGTGGTCACCGAAGACGGATTTGATGCCTTGCGACTCCGCCACGTCGCCGAGGGGTGTGGAAGTGCCGTGGGCGTTGACATACTGAACGTCAGCGGGGTTGAGTTTGGCCAGTTCCAACGCCCGCCGCACCGCGCGCGCGCCGCCGCGACCTTCGGGGGCGGTGGCGGTCATGTGGTAAGCGTCAGTGGTGGCGCCATAGCCGACAATCTCAGCGTAAATGTGCGCGCCGCGTTTTTTGGCGTGCTCAAGCTCCTCCAAAATCACAATGCCCGCGCCTTCGCTGAGGACGAAGCCATCGCGGTCCTTGTCAAACGGACGGGAGGCTTTTTCCGGCGCGTCGTTGCGGGTGCTCAGCGCCTTCATCGCGCCGAAGCCGCTGAGTCCCAGGGGAATCACAGCCGCCTCGCTGCCGCCGGCGATGACGACATCGGATTCGTCGGTGATGATGTGCCGCCACGCTTCGCCAATGGCCTGGTTGGAAGTTGCGCAAGCGGTGACGACGCTGAAGCTGGGGCCTTGGAAATTATAATCAATCGCCAGCAAACCCGCCGCCATGTTGCTAATCATCATCGGAATCATGAATGGCGAGACGCGGTTTGGCCCGCGGTTGACCAGCGCGCTATGTTGGTCTTCCAGCGTTTGCAAGCCGCCGATGCCGCTGCCAACGAGGACGGAGCAACGCTCGGGATTCAATTTGCCAGGCTCCAGCCCACTGTTGGCGTAGGCTTGTTTGGTGGCGGCGAAAGCGAGTTGCGTATAACGGTCACACCGTCGCGCGTCTTTTGGATTTTTAAAAAATTGCGCGGGATCGAAATTTTTGACCTGTCCGCCGAATCTGGTGGAATATTGTGAAACGTCGAACGTGGTGATGGGGGCGATGCCGCTGCGGCCGTTGATAAGGCCGTCCCAGGTGGTGTTTAAATCATTGCCCAAAGGCGTCAAAACGCCGATGCCGGTGACTACAACTCTGCGATTGTTCATAAAAACTCAAAATCAAAATCCGATAAACGGCGGCATCGTCAGCGGCTGGTAATTTCGCGTGCCGCCAGGCGTACCCGTTTACAGGTTGGTTTTAACCCAAGGCGATGTCCGAGCCTGCCGCTGAGCCTGAGCCTTGGATTTGCGCCGCTGATGGTGGCGAAGGCGGGCGTTTCCGGCAGATTATTTTTGCGCTACGGATTTCGCGTTTTGAGTTTTTATCAAGAATGGGCGCCAGTTTCAGCACCCCCTCAAGAAATTTCAGCTTATTTGCCTTCCTGTTTTTCCTCAATGTATTTCAGAACATCGCCAACGCTGGCGAGTTTTTCGGCGTCCTCGTCGGGAACTTCGATGGAGAAGTGCTCCTCAAAAGCCATGAGAAGCTCGACCACATCCAGTGAATCCGCGCCGAGGTCCTCAATAAACTTGGCCTCAGGCGTCACCTGTTCGGGGTTGACGCTCAGTTGTTCCACAATAATTTCCTTAACTTTATCTTCTATAGTTTTGTCGGACATGGTGATATTCCTAGCGATTGTTGCGCGTGGGGGCAAGAGAAATTTTTAGATAAATAATCCTCCGTCCACGGTGAAAATTTGCCCGGTGATGTAATCCGATCCGCTGCCGCTGAGGAACAGGGACAGTGCGGCGACATCGTCAGCGGTGCCGAGGCGTTTCAGAGGGATTTGGTCTTGCAGTTTTTGCCTCAACTCTTCTGCCAGCGCCGAAGTCATGTCTGTCTGGATAAAACCCGGGCAAATTACGTTGCAGGTAATGTTGCGGGCGGCAAGTTCCCTGGCGACGGATTTGCTGAAGCCGATCAGGCCCGCCTTGGCCGCCGCGTAGTTGGCCTGCCCCGCGTTGCCGTGCAAGCCGATGACGGAACTGACGTTGATGATTTTACCTTTGCGTGCTTTCATCATCGGGCGGGTGACGGCGCGAGTCCAGTTGAACGCGCCGTTGAGATTGGTTTGCAGGACGGTGGTCCAATCCTCATCGCTCATTTTCATCAACAGCGTGTCGCGGGTGATTCCGGCGTTGTTAATAAGGATGTCAATGCCGCCAAATTCCCTTTGTACCCTGTCCACGCATTCGTTGACCGCTGACGATGATGAAATATCCACGCCGTAGCCGGTGAATTTTACTCCCAGCGCCCGCACTTCCTCGGCGACACTGTCAGCGGACGCTTCGTTGCGGGCGACTCCCGCAATGTTGCATCCTTCCCGCGCGAGTGTCAGCGCAATGGCTTTGCCGATGCCACGGCTGGCGCCGGTCACGATGGCTGTTTGATTTGTCAATTTCATATTTCAGTGTTTAAATTTCCGGCAAAGCCGTTTGTAATTCCGCCAGCGAGCCGATGCTCAGAACCGGCAGGTCCTTGTTAATCCGTTTGCACATCCCCGCGAGGATTTTTCCGGGACCCAGTTCAATCAACCGCGTTACCCCGTCCCGCAGCATTTCCTCCACGCAATCCTGCCATCGCACGCTGCCAGTGACCTGCCTCAATAGCGTTTCCCGAATCTCCGCGTCGCCCAGCACTTGTCTTCCCGTCACGTTGCTGTACGTCGCAACTTCCGACGCGCTGATGGTCACCGCTTCCAAAATCGGCTGCAACCCCTCTTGCGCTGATATCATTAACTTGGAATGGTACGCCCCCGCCACGTTCAGCGGCAGCACGCGTTTCAATCCCAGCGCTTTGCCTTTTTCCACTGCCAGGGCGACATTTTCCGCCGCGCCAGACAGCACAATCTGACCGGGGCAATTATAATTCGCCACTTCCAACCCCGATTGCTCAGCCACCACCAGCGCCAGATCCGGCGTTGCCCCGATGAGCGACACCATCCCGCCCTTGGTCTTCAAACAAGCCTCCTGCATCAGCCGCCCGCGGTTGGCGACCAGCCTGAGTCCGTCCTCGAATTGGAAATGCCCCGCCGCCGTATGCGCTGTGAACTCGCCGAGCGATAATCCCGCCGCCGCCTGAAACTCAAACTCCGGTTTTTCTTTCCGCAGCACCGCCAGCAGCGCCAGTCCGTGGACGAACAGCGCCGGCTGGCAATAGCTTGTATCCGTCAACTTTT
>JAITHY010000131.1 GCA_031279715.1 Verrucomicrobiales bacterium
CGGAGGCGGCAAAATCACCGCCGTCAACGGCCTCACCTCCAACATGAACATGACGCTGACCGGCAGCAACGGCAACATCAAGTTCAGCGCCGCCGGCCAAACCATCCAGCTCGGCGGCAACCTGACCGGTCGCGGCGGTTTGGAAGTCAGCGCCGGCACGCTGTTGCTCAAGGGCGCCGCCAATGCCTACGACGGCCAGACCGTTGTGGACACCGGCGCGACGCTGACGCTGGATTCCACCGCCGCGCTAACCCTCTCACTGTCAGCGTTGGAGACCGACGGCAACCGTTTCGCCTTCGACGGCGACGGCTACCTGACGCTCAACGGCACGGTGAACCTCGACTTCACCGGCGCGACCGGCACGGAGTGGAAGTTAATCAACACCTCGCTGATTGCCACCATGAACGACAACTGGCTGGCGGGTTTCACCAAGGACAGCGGCGACGACATTTGGACGAAAGACGGTGGTTACACCTTCCGGCTGGACACCGGCATTTTGACCATCCCCGAACCTTCGGCGTGGACACTGTTGTTGACCGGCGCGGCGCTGCTTGCCGTGCTGAGACGACGGAGATAAGAGCGCAAGAAAAATTTGAAATGCATGCCGGTTTTTGATTTCAAATTTTTTGAAGATGTCCGCCCTTTTTGAAGATTGCTCATTTATTCACCGCTCATGAAAGCTTTCTGTCAGCATATGGAGCGCGGCTCCGCGCTGGTGGTCGTGCTGGCGATGGTCGTGCTGTTGACGGCGCTGACAGTGGCCTTTTTCTCCAGCGCGCGGCTGTCGCAACAAATCTCCGCCAGCAGCGCGAATCAAATCAAGGCGGATTTGTTCGCCCAGGGCGCGGCGGATTGCATCATCGGCGAATTCAAACACCTCATCGTCAGCGGCTCGCTGACGGTCAGCGGGCCGGAGTTTCCCAACTTGGTGGCGTCAAGCGGCAGCGGATCGGAGTCCTTGACAAGCGAAACCTCGGCGAACGGGCGCAAGGTTTCGCTGGCGCGGTGGAATTTGCCGCGCTTGCTGCCGTCCGCCGATGTTGATGACTTGACACCGCCGCTCGCTGACAGTCAGGCGCCGCGCTGGATTAACGTGACGCGCGACGGAGGCGCTGACGGTGAGGTGTTCGGGCGTTACGCTTACATGGTTTATAACGAGGGCGGTTTGCTCGACGCGAATTACGCGGGCAGTGTGACGCCCAGCGGCACGGCGCTGACGGTGTGGAATCGCAAGGGTTCGACGGCGTTCGCGGACCTGACGAAAATCGGGCTGAGCGTCAGCGACGCGGCGCAGCTGGCCGGCTGGCGCGATTACGCGAGTGTGCAAGCGGGCGGCGCGCTGCCGGCGCTGACGGTGGACTGGCAGCGGCATGTGAATGTCGCGTTGCGCGGCGTCAGCGGCTCGTTGTTCAACAACCAGAGCGACCAGCGGTTCACAAGCCGGCGGCAGTTGATTGATTTTTTCACCAGGGGCGTCGCGCAAAACGCCGCCGACCGTCAGCGTCTGCAAACGGCGTTGCAATATCTCGGCACGTTCAGCGTCGCGCCCAACCGTCCGACCTACCGCCCCGCTGACGGTGAGCCGGGCGTCAACGCGGCGGTGGGGCTGACGGTCAGCAGCACGACGCTTAACGTGCCGTTCCGCTCGCTGACGGTCAGCGGTTCGTTCACGCGCAACGACGGCTCCACCGCCGCTGACGGCGAGCCGCTGGTGGCGCGGCGTTTTCCGCTGTCTTACTTGTTGTGGCTCACGTACCAAGGGCCGAGCGCGACGGTGACGAACAGTCCGTTGTTCGACGAATACGTCCGGCGCGGAATGCCGCGCGGGGAGGTGGAGCGACTGCGGCGCATGGGCACGGCGGAGGCGATTCGCAAATATTTCGGCTTGGTGTGGAATGAAGCCGGCAAACAATGGCGTTACGATTCGACGCTGTTGGTCAACAACAGCCTCGCTCCGCTGGTGAGTGTCAGCGGGCGCGAGCCGAATTTTTTTGAGTTGTTAAAAGCGGGCATCCACACCGGCGCGGTCGCCCAATTGACGAAGGGCAACGCAACCGATGATTTCCGGCGCGACCTGGACAGCCAGATTGTGCAAATCGGCGCGAATATCATTGACCAGTCGCAGCCGGAAAATTTTCCGACGGTGCTGGTGTTCAAAAATTTGGCGTACTGGGGCGTGGTGGATTTGCCGTATTTGTACGGGATGACGACGGTGGCGGTGCTGACGAAGAAAGGTGTGTCACTGCCGGCGCTGACCGGCGGCGAGCCGAGGGCGGGCGCGGTGATTGTCAGCGCCGGCGAGGTGGCGTTGCTGGACGTGCCGATTATTTGGAACCCGCACCAGGCCAACACCAACGCTGACAGCCAGCCCAACGGCGCGGTGCATCCGCAATTGAGTCCGCGCAATTTGCGGATTGTGATTTCCAACAAGAGCATGGTGAACACCAGCGAGGCGAAAACGGAGACGCACGCAAGCTTCAACGTGGACAATGATTACCGCGCCGGCACGGCGAACAATTTTGACCTGAGCGGGCGGCGCGTGATTTTGCCCTACGCGAAGGGCGCGCGCGACGAAACGCTGGGCTGTGTGAACATGGGCAATAATGACAACGCGCTGGAGTTCACCGCCAGCGCGACATTGTACCGCGAGCCGACGCCGCTGTTGATGCCCGACATCGCCGGCAGCGGTTTGAAAGCGGCGTCCGGGGACGGCAGGGTGACGGAATACGGTTCGGGGAAAGAGTACGTGGGTTTTCGTCTGGACACGGTGAACTCGCTCTACCCGCTGACGTTCAGCGGCACGAATTACGCGGCGGCGGTGAATTATATTTTTTGCCAGTCGGGCAAGTTG
>JAITHY010000223.1 GCA_031279715.1 Verrucomicrobiales bacterium
AGCAGCGCCGATGTATTGTATGGCGTGACGATGGAGGAGCACGGCATCTCAAAAATCGTCTCCGTAAAACTGGCGCGCAAGGACGAAGACCCCCTCTTCACCGGCAGCGACCCGAAATCCATCGCCGACTCCGTCCGCGGGGAGAGTGTGCTGCCGCCTGCGGATTCGATAATTTAGGCGGACTGGCGCTGACGGCCCGGCGTTTTTTGTGAGCAAAAAAATATAAAAAATAACTGGCGCCGCCGTGTAATTTTTGCTTGAAAAAAAAATTACGGTTGTTATTATCAGCGGCTTATGAGCGAGTATTTCATCGGCGTTGACAGCGGCACACAAAGCACCAAAGCCATCATCATTGATGGGAAAAATGGAAAAATTTTAGCCTCGGCTTCCGTGGCCTACGGGCTGATTTCCGGCTTGCCAACGGGCGCGAAGGAGCAGCATCCCAAGACCTGGGTGAAGGCGATGGAGGAGGCCATCAAGAAGGCGCTGGCCGCTGGAAAAATCAAAGCGGCGGCGGTCAAGGGCATCGGCGTTTCGGGGCAGCAGCATGGCTTTGTGCCGCTTGACGAAAAAGGCAATGTCATCCGTCCGGCCAAATTGTGGTGCGACACCAGCACCTCCGCGCAAGCCGAGTCGCTCTTGACGCGGCTTGGAGGTTTGGAAAAAACCGTGGCGCTGACGGGCAACGGCATTCCCGCCGGTTTCACCGCGTCAAAAATCGCCTGGCTCAAGCAGTACGAACCGCAGAATTTTGACAAATTGCACACAGTTTTGCTGCCGCACGATTATTTGAATTTTCACCTCACCGGCAACCGTCGCATGGAGGCGGGCGACGCTTCCGGCACGGGTTTCTTCGACGTGAAGACCCGCCGGTGGAGCGGCCCCGTAATCAACGCCATCGACCCGTTTCTGGCGGAAAAATTGCCGCAGGTCAGTCCGTCCGACCAGCCTTCCGGAGAATTGAAGCATGATGTGGCGAAACGGCTTGGCTTGAACGCGGGCGTCGTGGTTTCCTCCGGCGGCGGTGACAACATGATGGCGGCCATCGGCACAGGGAACACCAAAGTCGGCGTGGTGACCGCCAGCCTCGGCACGTCGGGCACGATTTTTGCGCATTCCTCGCGTCCCGTGGTGGATCCGCTCGGCGAGGTGGCGGGTTTTTGTGACAGCACCGGGGGCTGGTTGCCGTTGATTTGCACGATGAACGTGACGGTGGCCACGGAGTTGTTCAAGAAAGCATGGAAATGGGACAACGAGCGCCTCACCGGCGAGGCCGCGAAAATTCCGGCGGGCGCCGACGGTCTCGTACTGCTGCCGTATTTCGAGGGTGAGCGGACGCCGAATTTGCCCGCTGCCAGTGGCGTGTATTTCGGCATCAATTCGCATAATTTCACTCACGCGCACATGGCGCGGGCGACGCTGGAGGGCGTGGCGTTCGGGTTGAATTATGGCTTGGATCGCTTGAAAGACCTGGGGGTTCGGCCTAAACAAATCCGCCTCACCGGCGGCGGCTCGAAAAATCCGCTGTGGCGGCAAATTCTCGCGGACGTGTTTGAGACGGAGGTCATCGGCCTGGCGACGGCTGAGGGCGCGGCCTATGGCGCGGCGATTCAGGCGAAGTGGAATTACGCGGTGGCCAGTGGCGGGCGGGTGCGGCTCCAGCAAATCACCGACGCTTTTGTCAAGACCGACGCCGGTACGCGCGCTTTGCCGAACAAGAAAAATCTGCGGCTCTACAAAGCCATGCAACTGTTTCACGACAGGCTTTCCGCCGCCAACGCCAAGATTTTCAACGAACATGCCTTGCTACGGCAAATCCGCTGACGCTGGGCATTACGCCAGGCCGCTGATTTTTTCGAGTAAAACTCTTTGCGGCTTGGCGTCTTTGCGCGGGACGGTATATTGAAGCCATGAGTTTAAGTTGCGAGCCTTGGTCCATTGCGGGGAGAATGTTTCATTCCAGACTGTTTCTTGGCACGGGAAAATTTTCGTCGCTGACGGTGATGCGTGACACGCTGACGGTCAGCGGCGCGGAGTTGGTGACAGTGGCGTTGCGCCGCGCGGATTTGAGCGGAAAGGACGATCCGTTCGCGGATATTTTGCAATACGTTGACCGTGAAAAATTCCTCATTATTCCCAACACCAGCGGAGCGATGAACGCCAGTGAAGCGGTGCGCCTGTCACGATTGGCAGTGGAGGCGGGGCTGCCGAAATGGGTGAAGGTGGAAATTCATCCCGACCCGCGCTATTTGCTGCCCGATCCGGTTGAGACGCTGAAGGCGACGGAGATTTTGGTGAAGGAAGGATTTACCGTGCTGCCGTACATTAACGCTGACCCTGTTCTGGCAAAGCGGTTGGAGGACGCGGGCGCGGCGGTGGTGATGCCGCTTGGCTCGCCCATCGGCAGCAACCGCGGTTTGGAGACGCGGGCGCAACTGGAGATTATCATTGAGCAGGCGACGGTGCCGGTGATTGTGGACGCGGGACTGGGCGCGCCGTCACACGCGGCGGCGGCGATGGAACTTGGCGCGGCGGCGGTGTTGGTGAACACGGCGGTGGCGATTGCGAACAATCCGCCGCTGATGGTGAGGGCATTCGCGGCGGCAGTGTCAGCGGGGCGCGCGGCGTATGAAACGGGCCTGCCCGATGCGCGACGCTCAGCGTCAGCGACCAGCCCGCTGACGGGTTTTTTGGAGGTGGCCCGCTAAACACGAAAAAATCCGCCAAAAAAATTTGTTTTTCGCGGATTTTGCATGGTTGCGAGAGCGCATAAAATGAGCTTCATTGAACAACTGGAAAACCTGGACAAACGCCAATCCGCGACGTTGCGGCGCTTTGGGGAATTGCTCACCGGCAGCGTGCCGCTGGAGCGCCTCGCGCAACAGTCGGCGCTGCTGACGCGGCAATACTTCGGACGCACCATGCGTTTGTTCGCGCCATTATACGTGTCTAACGAGTGCGTGAATATTTGCAAATATTGCGGTTTTTCGCGCGACAATGCGATTTTGCGCGTCACGCTGGATTACGAGCAAGTCGAGGCGGAGGCGCGTTTTTTGGTGGCGCAGGGGTTTCGCAGCATCCTCATTGTTGCGGGCGAACATCCGAAATTTGTCGCGCCGAATTATTTGGTGGAATGCATCCAACGCATCCGCCGCATGGTGCCGTCCGTTTCGCTGGAAGTCGCGCCGCTGACGGTGGAGGAATACCGGACGATTGTCAGCGCCGGTGCGGAGGGGCTGACGGTTTTTCAGGAAACTTACGATCCGGAATTGTATGCCAGGCTGCACACGGCGGGGCCGAAAAAAGATTTTGCGTGGCGGCTGGCTTGCCCCGAACGGGCTTACGAGGCGGGATTTCGGCGCATTGGATTGGGGGCGTTGCTTGGGCTTGGAGAATGGCGGCGCGAGGCGTTGTCACTGGCGGCGCACGTCGAGTATTTGCTCAAGCATTGCTGGAAGTCACACATCACCGTATGTTTTCCGCGTTTGCGCCCCGCTGCCGGCGCTTTTCAACCGCTGAGGCACATGGACGAACGCGATCTCACGCGTCTGATTTGCGCGCTGCGGGTGACGTTTCCGCAGATCGGACTGGTGTTGTCCACGCGAGAACATCCGCAATTCCGCGACGGCATCGCGCCGCTGGGCATCACGTCAATGAGCGCTGGCGCGCACACCGAACCGGGCGGTTATACCGGCGCTGGCCGTGAAAAATTGCGTCTCACGCAATGCGGCAAGCCGCTGACGGTGATACCCGCCGAGGATGAAAGCGCCACGCCGCAGTTCATTATCAGCGACAGCCGCGCCACCGCCGAGGTCGCCGCGCGGCTGAAAGAAATCGGTCTTGACCCCGTGTGGAAAGATTGGGAGTATGCGTTTGAAGGAGCGGCATGAATAAGCTCACTGTCAGCGTCAACGGCGAGCCGCGGACGATTTTTGCGGGGGCTAAAGTTGCCGACATTTTGACAGCCGCCAAGCTGGATGCCAGGACAGTTTTGGTGGAGTTGAATGAAACCGTCTTGCAGCGCCACGAATATCCGCTGACCGTCATCAAGGACGGGGATAAAATGGAATTCATCCGTGTTGTTGCGGGCGGGTGATATTGGATTGGAAAACTGGCTACCCGACATGGATTTGAACCATGCACTATGGTTGTTGTTAATCAGCGGGTTATAAGAGCTTGTCAAATTTTGTCAAAAACTTATTCACAAAATCGCCTTATGTGAACCTCACAAACGAACCACACAAGGTCAGCGGGCGGATTTTGCGCATGACGGCGACGCCTTCGCGCTGGCCAGCGTCGTTGGTGTTGCCCTCAATGGTATGCACCCCGCCGGCGTCAGCAGTGAACTTTTCGACGATGCCAACGTGCGAAAAATTCGGCATGAATATTACCAAGTCGCCGGCGATGGGCGTCACACGCCCGCCGGCGGTGTCATGCCATTCAAGCACTCTGTCACGGGACGCCGCCCGCGCCCAGTTAAGCAAGCCGCTGACGCTGGCGCTTTGCGGCAGACGGGTGTAATGCCCCGTCAGTTGCAGCGCCGCGCGGACGCACCAGCACACGAAGGCCGCGCACCACGGCTCGCGGTTGGCATAGCCGTCTGGGTAGTTGGTCGCCGTCCAGTATTTCTCGATGCCCGCGCCTTGGTTGCGCGAGGTTTCGCGGACGCCGAGTTCGCCGCGCGCGACGCTGACGATGGCGGCGGCCAGCGGTGACGCGGCGGTCGGCGCGGTCACTGTGGGTCTGGCAGGCGAGCGCATCATTGGGCGTTACTTTCCCCGCTCGGCCTTCATCTCTTTGATTTCAAGCTCCAGGGCATTTATTGTTTTGAGTGTGTCCTTGTAAAAATAAGGGGCTTCCACGGCCGCCTTTTCAGCGTCGGGCAGCGTCATGACCCGCCCCAGATTATGGCTGGTGATGGTCGGATTGGCCGTCCGTATGGTTTGGCAGCTTGCCGCCATGAGCAGCGGCATAATCAATAGTAGCGTTGTTGTTTTCATACTCTTTCCGTGATTGTTGTTTGTCTTTTTCCACAGGGGTCAGGTCGGTCTTGGTTTTCCAACCAAAATATTCCCGCACCGCGCCGAAGATTGCCGTCAGCCAGTCCATAGTTACTCCCCGCTGTTACAAGCGTCAGCCAAGCCCAAACTGACTTGGCCCCAAAATTTAGTCCACAACGCCGCGTCAGTGCCGAGATACGGGCGCACAGTGTCAGCGGCCGCGGCAATCGCCGCCGCCAGCGTGTTCCAGTGTGTCTTTGCGGGCAACCACTGGCCGAGCGCGGCCTCAATCTGCGCCGCCGTCAGCGCCTCGCCCGTCATCAGCGTGCCCGCAAATGTGGAGAGGCCGCCAATCAAGTCGCGCTTGTCCTGCAAGTCTTGCGCGCTTTGCGCGGCGTCCAGCGCGAGGCTGGCGGCCACGCGCACGGCGGGGCGCACGTAGTCGAGGTGCCGTTCCGCGGTCGGCGCGAGGGACGCGCACGAGGTCAGCGCGCCAAGGCACAGCGCCGCCGCGATGAGCGGCGACTGCGGAAAATAGTTTCGCTCATCCCTTGGCTTCGGCTTGGCCGGCGGGCGCGCCGCCCGCCATTCGTCGTAGATGCCCCAGCCCGCGCCCACCAGCGCCAGCAGCGCGCCGCACAAGGCTTCCAGCTCGTCATGCCGCACCGCGCCGCCGTAGAGCGCCCAGCCCGCGCCCAGCGCGGTGAAAACGTGGCGGATAAAACTTAGGATTGCGTTTTTCATATTATTTTCCCCTGTGTTGTTTCCACATTCTCCGCAGCGTCAGCAAGCCGATGCCGATGCCGACAAGCAGCGAAATAAATTGCAGCGCCTCATTGAGGCCGTGCCAAAACGACGGCGTTGCGAAAAATATCGCTCCGCCCCCGCCCAACAAGTTTTTCAAGTGTTCTTTCATTCTCCGACCTTTGCCCATGCCGCCATGTCAACGGGGCAGCCACGCGCGCACTTTTTCCACCGCCGCGTCAAGGTCGGCGGCGAGGCCGGTGACCAAGCCCCGCGCCGCCGCGTCCGCGCCGCGAAAGGTTTGCCCCTCCATGTCAGCATCAGTGACAGCGGCGCGCCGCTCCCTGACGGCGGCCTTGAACTGGCTGTGGATGGCGTTGACCTCGTCTTGCAAGAGCTGGCGCTGGCCATCGGTAAGCGAGGTGCCAGGCACGCCCGCGCCCTTATATTGGCCGCTCTTGATGATTTCGACGCTGATACCCATGCTGGCATACGCGGCGCGGCAATCGCGCACCGGCACAAACACGCCGACGCCGCCGACAATCGCCGAGGGCGCGGCCAGCACCGCCCCGCACTGGCTGGCCAGCCAATAGGCCGCCGACGCGCACAGCGTGTCCGTGTAGGCGATGGCAAATTTTGACAAATCGGCCAGCCGCGCCGCCAATTCAGGGATGCCGGTGACACTCCCGCCAGGGCTGTCGAAATGCACCAGCACGGCGGCGACGGCGGGGTCATGGTCGGCGGCGAACAGTTCATCGGCCACGGCGTCAAGGTCGGTCGCGCCGCACCAGCTTTCAAATTTGCCTGGGCGTTTCATCAGCACGCCGCTGACGTTGATGACGGCGACGTCCCCCTTTTTCACCGTCTGCGGCACGGGCGCGGCGAAGGGTGAGAACTCAGTCTGCGTTCGCCCCTGCCACACAGCGGCGCGGGCGGCGAGTTGCGCGTGATATTCCTGCGTTAGCAGCCACGGACGGTCAAACAGCGTTGTTTTCATTCACCAATGGCGGCGTGTCAACCCCGCTCAGGATTGTCGCTGCCAGAGTGTTGCGTTGGCGGCGGTCGGTTCCCAGACGTTGTTTGCGACCAGCGATTGCCACGCGGCCCCGCCGTGCGTCACCAGCGCGCCGAGGGCGTAGGCGTCATGCGCGCCGGTGGGTTGCGTCCACGCGGGCGCGCCACCGCTGTCGCTGACCGGCGTCCACAGTGCGGGCACGGCGGGCGGTTCCCAGCCGGTCTGCGTGAGGTGCGCTTGCACCGCGCGCCAGACCTGTTCGCCGAAGCGCCGCGTTTGCCCCGCCAGCGCCAGTTCGCCGGCGCGCCACTCCTGAGCGTCGGCGGCGGGTTCCGGTTCAACGCTGACGGTCACGCCGGCGGCGGTTAGCAACTGTTGTTGCTGCCGCAACTTCCACTCGCCACCGCTCGCCGCCAGCAACGCCGCCGCGTCGTCAGCCGCCACTTCTTCAAACAAGGCCGCCGCGTCATCA